>USKV01000030.1 GCA_900555355.1 uncultured Collinsella sp. | reverse complement strand
TGGCCTGTATTTTGAGATTGGTCGCCAGGCGATTGAGACCGCTCAGGCGCTGCGTCGCGTGCTGCACGAGCGCGGCTACCAGTTCTTCTTGGAGACGCCGACCAACCAGCAGTTCGTGATTCTGCCCAACGAGGACATGGCCCGCATTCGCGAGCATGCGTCGATCGAGTACTGGGAAAAGTACGACGATACCCACACGGTGGTGCGTTTTTGCACCAGCTGGGCCACGACGCAGGAGGATATCGACGCGTTGGCGGCGGTTCTGTAGGTTGATGTGACGAGGAGGGCCGCCTTGCGCTGGGTTTGGCGCAGGGCGGCCTTTGCTTTTGGGGGAGAAGGGTTGTATGACCGAGATGTCCGAGCCGACAATTCGCCTAGCGACGCCCGATGATGCGCCGGCGTTGCTTGCCATCTATGAGCCGTATGTGCGCCAGACGGCGATTACCTGCGAATACGAGGTGCCGAGCGTTGAGGAGTTCGCCGGACGCATCGAGCGTACGCTCAAGCGCTACCCGTATCTGGTGATGGAGCTGGACGGGCGTCCGGTGGGTTATGCCTATGCGAGCCCGCTCAACAGCCGCGAGGCATACGACTGGTCGGTCGAGACGTCGATCTACCTGGCACGCGACGTGCGCCACGGCGGGCTGGGCCGCAAGCTGCACGATGCGCTCAAGCAATGCCTGATCGCGATGGGCATCACCAACATGTGCGCCCTCATCGCCGTGCCGCACGACAAGGACGACGAGTACCTGACGCGCAACAGCCAGGATTTCCATGCCCATATGGGGTATCGCCTGGTGGGTGCCTTCGACCGCTGCGCCCAAAAGTTCGGCCGCTGGTACGACATGTGCTGGATGGAGCTGGTCCTAGCCGAGCGCACACCCAACCAGCCCAAACCAATCTGGTTTCCCGACCTCCCCAAACCCACCATTTAGGGACAGGTTTATTTTGGCAGGTTAGCCGATGGGTTCGGTGTATTTGGCGCGGTCGGTGCGTTGGATGCGCTTGGAGACATGGAGCGGGCGGCCGTCGGTGTCGTAGACGTAGTCGGTGATCAAGATCAGCGCCTGCCCGCGCTCAACGTTGAGCAAAAACGCCTCGTTTTGCGAGGCATAGCACACCTCAAAGGTCTTGTGCCCCTGTGCCGGCGCGCGATGGAACTCCTGTCGCAGCGTGGCGTAGAGCGAACCATTGATATCGCGATCGATGAGCGTCTCGAAGCTTGGCGGCAGGTAGGTGGTCTCCAAGCACAGTGGCGCGTCGTCCAGGTAGCGCAGGCGGACAAGTTTGACGAGCTTGCTGCCCACGGCGGCGTCAAAGAACTTAGCTATGCTGCCGGCCGCCTTGGCAAAGCCCGAGTCCACGGTACGCGTGGTGGGCTTCATGCCCTGGCCTTCGACCTGTGCCGTATAGCTCGAAAACACCAGGTTGTTCTCGTGGAGTGCCGGCGTGTCGGCCACAAAGGCACCACGTCCGCGCTCGGTGCGAACCAGGCCCTCGTCAACGAGCACCTTAAGGGCATGGCGCACGGTGCTGCGCGACAGCCCCGATTCGTCCATGAGCTCCATCTCGGACGGCAGCTTGTCTTCGCGCGCGTAGACGCCGGCGGCGATGCGGTCACGCAGCATGCCCGCCAAGCGCTCGTATTGGGCCAGTTTCTTTTTAGACGAAGCGTTCATGCGATCAACCTGTATCTAACCTGTATGCGAATCTAATTAAGCATGTATCCAATACAACAACAAAACCGCTGGTAGCCAGTTATCAAAAACAACACCAGCGAATTTTCTAAGATAAATATAGCATACAACTAGTCGACATAACCAAAACATGTATGTAACTTGTATGCCATTGAGAGCATCAAACGAGAAGAAAGGCTGATGCACGATGACTACTCAGGAACAGGTTAAGGATGTCGTCTCTCAGGTTTTGGCCGACAAGGCAGACAAGGGCGGCATCAAGCGCGTCGTGTGGATTGGCGCCGGCGGATCCAACGGCGGCAACTATCCTGCCCAGTACTTTATGGAGCACGAGGCCACGCAGGTCGTGAGCTCCAGCTACACCAGCAACGAGTTCGTGCACGCCACCCCGGCCTACGTCAACGAGAACACCCTGGCCGTCGTCGTGTCCATGCGCGGCACCAAGGAGACCATCGTCGCCGCCCAGGTCGCCAAGGACCACGGCGCCAGCACCATCGCCATCTATGTTGACGAGTCCGGCCTTACCGAGGTCTGCGACTACAAGATCAAGTACGACAGCCTGGCCGTCGACGAGTCCTGCATGGGTCGTACCAACTCCGCCGTCGTGACCATGATCGCCATGGAGCTTACGCAGCAGACCGAGGGTTATGCCGAGTACGAGACCGCTATGGCCGCCTTCGACTTGGTCGACCCCATCTATCGCAAGGCCGTCGAGTACACCCGTCCGCTCGCTGCCAAGTGGGCCGAGCAGAACGCCGACAAGCCCTGCATCAACGTCATGGCCCAGGGTCCGCTCTTCGGTGCCGCCTACGTCTTTAGCATCTGCAACGTGCAGGAGATGCTGCAGATCGACTCCTGCACCATCAACACCTGCGACTTCTTCCACGGCCCCTTCGAGATCCTGGACAAGCGTACCTCGCTGTTCCAACTCATCAGCGTCGGCCGCAGCCGCTGCAACGACGAGCGCGGCATCCGCTTCGTCAACCAGTACGGTGGCGAGCGCGTCTATCAGCTCGACGCCAAGGAGCTCGGCCTCAACGACATCAAGGACAGCGTGAGCGAGTACTTCAACCACCTGATCTTTGCCCCGATCCTCAACAACGTCTATATGCGTGCGCTTTCTGCCGTCACCCACAAGGACTACATGACGCGCCGCTACATGTGGAAGCTTGAGTATTAGTTACGCGGTTTTACCAAACCGCGTAACGGCTCGACGCTGCAAACCCACCTGAGCGGCAATCTGCCTTTCAGCTTCAGCGGCATGACCAGAAGGTCAATGCCACTTCGCTTCAAGGCACCTTGCTCGCTCAGGTGGGTTTTCGCTGACGTTGCCAAAGCATCGGCGTCGCCTTGGTCCAGATGTGGCACTTGGAGACGTTCGGCACTTGGGGACAGTCCTAGTCATTGGGGACAGGTTACTTTACACCAAGTTGGCGCATATGAACCTGACCCCTTTGCACCAATGGGTTGTAGCGGTAGAGCAGATTTTTCAGCTCGCCGATTTGTGTCTTGAAAAATGTATATAACGACTATAACGTAGTGTGAAACATATTGGAAACAATACCGAGGAGGCTGCGTTGAAGAAAAGCAATCTGGGCTATGTGCTGGTGCTGATCGCCGCACTTATGTGGGGCAGCATCGGAATCTTTGTAAAAGGCATCTCGGCCCTGGGTGTTTCGTCTCAGAGCATGGCGGCCTTTCGCCTGTTGTCGGGTGCCGTCTTAATGGCTCCGGTCTTGGCGTTCATGGGTTGCCAGGGAGGCGATCGTGAGGGAAAAGCATCGGGTCCCCTGGCACTGTTCAAGGCAAGTCCTAAAGAGCTTGTTCCCTGTGCGCTTCTTGGCATTATCGGCCTCGCCACCGCTAACACGCTTTATTACGAGTGCATGGGCGAGGTGGGCATGTCCACGGCCTCGGTGCTGCTCTACACCTCGCCGGTGTTTGGCGTCATGCTCGGCCGCGTGCTTTATCGCGAGGATGTGACTCCCAACAAGCTCGTTGCCATCGCTTTTAATATCGGTGGCTGTGTACTTGCAGTGACCAATGGCGACCTGTCCGGTTTCCATTTTTCGGTTTGGGGCGTCACGTCGGGCGTGATTGCGGGCTTTTGTGGCGCGTCGCTCGCGGTGTTTAGCCGGATAGCAACCAAGACGGTCCACCCGCTGGCCGTCACGTTTTGGGGCCTTGTTTTTGGCGGTGCGGTTATGGCAGCTATCGCGGCTCCGTGGCCGGATGTCGCCGCGGCAATGTCGCCACAGCTGCTGCTGCTGTTCTTTGGTTTTGGACTCATCCCCACAGCCGTGGCCTATGTCTTATATATGCAGGGTCTGTCCATGGGGCTCGAGACGTCGAAAGTTCCCGTCGTAATGTCTTTCGAGACGGTCGTCACCGTACTGGTGGGCATTGGTGTCTATGCCGAGTCCGCCGGCGCGATCAAGGTTCTGGGCATTGTGCTTGTGCTCGCGTCCATCCTGATCATGAACACCGACTTCTCCAAGCTGCGCAACAGTGTGTTTGTCGGTCACGTCATTGAGAGCATGACCTTTAAGCCCAACGCGTGGTGGACCGAAAAATCTCAGGACATGGATCTGTTTAAGGAACGCACCGGCATCGCGCTGGAGCCCACCGTGCAGGAAAGTCCCTGGTACTTCGTGCGATAGAGGATTGTGCGCGGCGTCTGACCTGGGGTTATCCAGCCAGCGCCGGCCTATCCAGCCCCAACGTTTCAAGTACGTTAAACCCGTCAACGGTCGATTTTCACCCGCGAACGGTCTTTATACTAATTAGGAATATAGGCAACGTATAAGACGTTATAATGACCATAACGAAAAGGAGGAGGCAAGATGAATCAGATCATTCTCGCATCTCATGGCGGCCTGGCCGCAGGCGCCAAAGACACGCTCGAGATGGTTCTCGGCGACGTGTCGAACGTCCACGTCGTGTCGCTTGCTCGTGACGACAAGGAGCCCATCACCAATAAGGTTGAGGCTATGATCGCCACGTTCAACGTGGACGACACCGTCTATGTGCTGACCGATATGCTCGGCAGCTCGGTCAACAACAACATGGTCGAGCTTTCCAAGAACGGCACGAAGTTCACGGTTGTCAGCGGTTTCAACATTCCGCTGGCACTGACGCTCGCTATGAGCCCCGTCCCCATCAAGGGCGCCGAGCTCGCGGCCCTCATCAACGAGGCCCGTACCGGTCTGACCAACCCCAACGCACCGGTCGAGGCCGCCGCGGCTCCCGCCAAGAAGGCTAAGGCGTCCCGCCACAGCTCAGGTCCCGCCAAGATCGTCCTCGCACGTCTTGACTACCGTCTGCTGCACGGCCAGGTCGTCTTTACCTGGACCACCAAGGTTCAGGCCGAGCGCATCATCGTCGTTGACAACGCTGCCGCCAACGATGACATCAAGAAGGGCGCTCTTAAGCTGGCCAAGCCCCAGGGCGTGCGCCTGAACGTCTTCACCGTCGAGCGTGCCCTCGCCAAGATGGACAAGCTCAACACCCTCGGCGAGCGCGTCATGTTCGTCTTTGGCAACACTGCCGAGATGCTGCAGTTCTGCCAGGGCTACAAGCTCGACGCCATCAACCTGGGCGCCACCGCCAACCACGACGGTGCCGATCAGATTGGCGGCAAGGACAGCTCCGTCTTCTTCGACGCCACCCAGAAGGCCGACGTCAACCAGCTGCTCGACATGGGCATCAAGCTCTACGTCCAGCAGACCCCTACGTATCAGAGCGTCGACATCGACGCCAAGCTGTAATCAACCAGGCTTTTGCCTGACTGAAAGGAGAAGGGTATGAATACGTTCATCAGTGCGGTGCTCGTCGGCCTCGTCGGCGTGTTCTGCATGTGGGACTCCCGCCTGCTCGGTCGTCTTAACTTCGAGCAGCCCCTCGTTGGCGCTACGCTCGTCGGTCTGCTGCTGGGCGATGTGCCCACCGGCCTTGCCGTCGGTGCCGCCGTCGAGCTCGTGTCCATGGGCCTGGTGCAGGTCGGCGCCGCCGTTCCGCCCGATATGGTCCTGGGCGGCATCGTGGCCGCTGCCTTTGCGTGCCTGACCGATGCTTCCGCCGAGACCGCCATGACGATCGCCATCCCGGTCGCCGTCCTGGGTCAGCTCCTCGGCATCGTGTTCCGTTCCATCATCGCCGCCCTCACCCATGTGGCCGATAACGCGATCGATAACGGAAAGTTCAAGACCGCCTACCGTATGCACATCTGCGTCGGCTCCGGTTTGTACGCCATCATGTACTTCCTGCCGATCTTCCTCGCCGTCTTTGTTGGCACCGACCTGGTTCAGGCCATCGTCAACATGGTTCCCGAGTGGCTGTCCACTGGTCTTAACGTTTCGACCAAGATCATGACCGCCTACGGTTTGGCCCTGCTGCTCACCATGATGATCAAGAAGGGTATGACTCCGTTCCTGTTCATCGGTTTCCTGCTCGCCGCTTACCTCAACCTGTCCGTCATCGCGGTCGCTCTGATCGGTGTGTGCCTGGCTGTCGTCTTCATGGGCTTCAAGTTCAACGGTTCCCATGCAGCCGCCGGTGTCGATTCCGACTACGATCCGCTCGAAGACGACGAAGACTAAGGAGGAACACACTATGGCAACCGCAACCAAGGACGTGTCCCTGAACAAGAAGGTCAGCCAGTTCTTCTGGCGCTCCTGGGCCATCCAGGCCTCTTGGAACTACGAGCGTCAGATGAACATGGGCTTCCTCTACGGTATGGTTCCCACGCTCGATCGCCTCTATCCGGACGAGTCCGACCCCAAGCAGCTCGCTGCTAAGAAAGAGGCTTACCACCGTCACATGGCGTTCTACAACTGCACCCCGCAGACGAGCGCTTTCATCCTGGGCCTCTCCGCCTCCATGGAGGAGGAGTACGCCAAGGATCCCGAGAACTTCAACCCCGATTCGATTAACGCGGTCAAGACCTCCCTTATGGGCCCGCTTTCCGGCATCGGTGACTCCTTCTTCCAGGGCACCATCCGCGTTATCGCCTTTGGCTTGGGCGTTCAGCTGGCTCAGCAGGGCTCCATCATGGGCCCGATCCTGGCCCTTCTCATCTCCATCGTCCCCTCCGTGCTGATTACTTGGTTCGCAGCCAAGATGGGCTATCAGGGCGGCCACGAGTACCTGAGCAAGCTTCAGGGTGGCGACCTCATGGAGAAGCTCATGTATGTCTGCGGCATCGTGGGTCTTATGTCCGTGGGCGGCATGATCGCCACGCTGATCGGCGCCACCACTCCGCTGCAGTTCGCTGAGGGTACCGTCGTTATCCAGGACATCCTGGACAGCATGATGCCCCAGATGATCTCCCTTGGCCTCACCGGCCTTATGTACTGGCTCATCAAGAAGAACGTCAACACCGGTTGGCTTCTCGTGATCGCCATCGTGGGCGGCATCGCCCTCTCCGCGGTCGGCATCCTGGCTTAGTCGCGACTAAGCGCCTAACCGCTTTCCCCCGGGGGCCTGCCTGGCATCCCATACCCCAGGCAGGCTTCCATCCCCAAAATGCGACAATGGGACAGTCCCTTTGTCGCATCCTCAACGGGCCGGCGACTCGGTCCAAACCACGGTAACCCTGCGAGCGCCCGGCAATGTGGCGCCGCAAAAATTGAAAGGAATGTGTCAGATGTACGAGATCGACCTTAACCTCCCTAAGCAGATCGTCGCTGACGTCCTGTCCAACCACGAGATCCACAGCGTCGCTTTCGTCGGCTGCGGTGCTTCCATGTCCGACCTTTACCCCGCCAAGTACTTCCTGGCCAACAACACGGACAAGCTGAACGTTCAGATCTTCACCGCTAACGAGTTCAACTACGACACGCCTTCCTGGGTCAACGAGCACACCTTCGTGATCACCTGCTCCCTCGGTGGCTCCACGCCCGAGACCGTCGAGGCCAACAAGACCGCCAAGAAGCACAACTGCCCGGTCGTCTCCCTCACCAACAAGGCTGGCTCCGCTCTGACCGTCGACGCTGACTACGTCATCGTTCACGGCTTCCACGCCAACTTCGCTGCCAAGTGCGAGAAGCCCGGCTACGCCATCGCTCTTGCTGTCGAGATCCTTCAGCAGACCGAGGGCTATGACCACTACGAGGACATGATCACCGGCCTCACCAACGTCTTCGATCTCTGCGAGAACGCTGCTCAGCACTGCAAGAAGCTTGCCAAGAAGTTCGCCGAGGACTTCAAGGACGACAAGATGATCTACTTCATGGCTTCCGGTGCCTCCGAGAAGATGGCTTATTCTCACGCCGCCTTCCTGTTCACCGAGATGCAGTGGATCGACGCCGCCGCCTACAACACCGGCGAGTACTTCCACGGCCCGTTCGAGGTTTCCACCGAGGGTAAGCCCTACGTCTTCTTCATGTCCGATGGCGCTACCCGTCCGATGGACGCCCGCGCTCTCACCTTCCTTAAGCGCATGGGCGCCAAGGTCGCTCTGATCGACTCCAAGGACTACGGCCTGGCTGACGCCGTGCCCGCGAGCGTCATCACTTACTTCAACCCGCTGCTGCACCTCGCCGTTATGCGCGAGTACGGCAACCAGATCGCCGAGGCCCGTCAGCACCCGCTGACCATGCGTCGCTACATGTGGAAGCTTTCCTACTAATCACAAGTAAGTAGACCTTACGGGTTGATTGAGAGGGGATGGGGTTTGCGCCCCATCCCCTTTTTTGCTCTGGGGAGGGTGCGTCTGTCGTGTCGCAAAACCCCAGATAAAACCTACCAAAATAAACCTGTCCCTTTTTGGCAGGTGGGAGGAGATGTGTATGATCAAGGCAGTGCTGTTTGATATGGACGGCGTGCTGGTCGATACCGAGTGGTTCTACAACCGTCGTCGCGTGGCGTTTATGGAAGAGAAGGGGTTCCACTTTGACGAGATCCCCGATCTTTCGGGGTCTAACGAGCCTGCCATTTGGAAGTCGCTGGTGCCCGACGATGTCGAGCTGCGCGAGCGCCTGCGCGTTGAGTACAAGCAGGTCTACAGCCCGGACCACCCCGTTCCGTATGCCGAGCTGCTCAACGAGCAGACGGAGCCGGTGATGCGTGAGCTGCACGAGCGCGGCGTGAAGTGCGCCATCGCGAGCTCGTCCTATCGCGAGCTAATCGACGAGTTGGTGGAGATTGCCGGCATCGCCGACGTGCTGGATTACACCATCAGCGGTCACGAGTGCAGCGCGTTTAAGCCCGACCCCGAGATCTATCTGCGTGCCATGGAGGCGCTGGGGGTGGAGCCTGCCGAGTGCCTGGTTATCGAGGATTCGCCTTTGGGGATCGAGGCTGGCGAGCGCTCCGGCGCCCGCGTCCTGGCGCTGCGTCCGCACGAGGGCGTCAACCTCGATCAATCGGGAGCCGATGCCGTTATCGATAATCTGAACGACATTTTGGCCGCTTTGTAGTGTCAATCCGCCGCAAGAAGCACGGGTTCAAACTTTATTTGCGGTGGACTGGCTCAATTTGTCATCTATTTGGATCCGTTTGGCTTCGATTCGGACTAAGTGAGTAGACTTTTTGGCGCTGGCCGAGCACAATGCATATCTTCCTTTGTAAAACCGCAGGTCACAGGGGTGGCGGTTTTGGGTGTGCTCTGCAGGTCGCGTAAAGTCTACTCACTTGTAATTTGGGCCTTTGGTCGTGGGGTTGCTGGTCCCGTTTTGGTTGTCGAGGGAGGGTGAATTGAAGCGCCCCCGCACGCTCCATGCTACAATCGCCGACATGCCTCACAACCAGATTTGCCTTCGAAAGGAGCCCGCGTGGCGAACGCCATCGATCAGCTCACGGACCGCGTGCTCGTGCTCGGCCGCCTCACCATCGTCCGCCGCGCCATCACTGCCGTGGCGGTCACGATTTCCGCCGTTCTCCAGACATTCCTGATCCAGGCGTTCATTCAGCCCGCCGACCTGCTTCCGAGCGGTCTTACCGGCGTTGCGGTCCTGCTCGATCGCGTTACCTCGCTGGGTGGCGTCCACATCGATATTTCGCTCGGTATGCTCGCGCTCAACATCCCCGTGGCGCTCCTATGCTGGAGCGGCATTAGCAAGCGCTTCGTCATCTTCTCGATGATGCAGGTCGTGCTCTCGTCGCTGTTCCTCAACGCCTTTCACTTCGCGCCGTTTTTGGGCGACAATATCATGCTCATCATTTTTGGCGGCGTGGTCTCGGGCCTGGGCGCTGCCATCGCGCTTAAGTCCGGCGCATCCACCGGCGGCACCGACTTTATCGCGCTATGGGTTTCCAACCACACGGGCAAGACCATCTGGGGCGTCATCTTTGGCTTTAACTGCTTTATCCTGGCGATCTTTGGTTTTATGTTTGGATGGGACAAGGCGGCGTATTCCATCGTGTTCCAGTTTATTTCGACCAAGACCATCGACAGTTTCTATCGTCGCTACGACCGCGTGACGCTGCAGATCACGACGCGCAAGGCAGACGAGGTCATGACCGCCTATGTTGACCATTTTCAGCACGGCATTAGCTGCGCCGAGGTCATTGGCGGATACAGCCGCGAGAAGATGTACCTGCTGCACACCGTTGTCTCGACCTATGAGAGCCAGGACATTATTAAGCTGGTGTGCGACGTTGACCCCGGCGCCGTGATCAACGTGTTCCACACGCTCAACTTTGTGGGTGGCTGGTGGGGTGGTCATGTCGACGAGCCCATGCCCACGGCCGTTCCCGATCCCGACAAGCCCGCACGCATGGCCAGCAGGCAGGCGCGCCTCAGCGAGCAGGACAGCCTGCAGCAGGACGACGGCAAGTAAGGTTTTTGGCATTTTGCCGGCACGGCGCAACCCATCCGTATGAGCCCCCGAAGGCCTCGTCGTTTTCGGGGCTCTCGTTTGCCCAGATAAAACCTAGCAAAATGAAGCTGTCGCTTTTTGGTAGGGAGGGTGTATCGTTTTATCAATATGAGGTAACATGAAACTAGACGTTATATACGTATTAGTTATTTCGATATTCCGATAAGAGTGATTAGATATGCCTGCGCCCAAAAATGCACCGCTTTACCAGCAGATTTACGACGAAATCAAGGACGCGATCGAGAAAGGTGTTTATGCACCTAAGGAGCGTATTCCGTCCGAGCTTGAGCTAGCCGAGCAGTACGACGTGAGCCGCATTACGGTGCGCCGCGCCGTCGAGGAGCTGTGCTCCGATGGCTACCTGGTTAAGCAGCAGGGCCGTGGCACCTTTGTCTCCACGCCGCACATCAACCGCCAGTTCCACGCTTCGACGCTGCAGACGTTTACCGCGCTGTGTGCCGATAATGGCATGAAGGCGGGCGCGCATGTGGTCGATCGCCAGATTGTGCCGGCACGTCAAAACGAGATGGAGTTCTTTGGCCTGCAAAAGGACGCGCTGCTGCTGCATATTAAGCGCGTGCGCACAGCCGACGGCGAGCCCATCTTTGAGGAGAACATCTTTGTGCCGTTTGACGCCTACCGTGAGCTGTTGACGGCCGATCTTGAGGACAAGTCGATTTTTGCCGAGGTCGAGCGTGTTGGCGGAACGCCGATTGTCTCGGTTGGCTACCGCACGGTCGAGGCCGTTCGTGCCAATACCGAGCAGGCGGCCGAGTTGGGCATTGCCCCGCACGATCCACTGCTCAATCTGCGTGCCAGCTTTACCGGTCCCAATGGCGAGCCGGTCCTGATGGGTAAGCAGTACTACGTGGGATCGCGCTACGTTATGGTGATGTAAGTTACGCGGTTTTACCAAACCGCGTAACGGCTCGACGCTGCAAGCCCGCCAGAGCGGCAATCT
>USKV01000029.1 GCA_900555355.1 uncultured Collinsella sp. | reverse complement strand
CGCGGCGGAACAGACGCTGCAGCTTGCGCTCGACCGGGGCGTTGCCCTTCTGGACCTCGGCGCCCGAGGTCTCGATGGACTCGGTGTTCTGGGTCTTGGAGGAGCCGGTGGCACCGCCGATGCCGTCACGGCCGGTGCGGCCGCCCAGCAGGATGATCTTGTCGGTGGGGGCGGGGCACTCGCGGCGCACGTGGTTTGCCGGGGTAGCGCCCACGACGGCGCCGACCTCCATGCGCTTGGCCACGTAGCCGGGGTGATAGAGCTCGTTGACCTGGCCGGTGGCAAGGCCGATCTGGTTGCCGTAGCTGGAGTAGCCGGCGGCGGCAGTGGTCACGAGCTTGCGCTGCGGCAGCTTGCCCTCGAGCGTCTCGGACACGGGGACGGTGGGGTCGCCGGCGCCGGTGACACGCATGGCCTGGTACACGTAGCTGCGGCCCGAAAGCTGGTCGCGGATGGCGCCGCCCACGCAGGTGGCGGCACCGCCGAAGGGCTCGATCTCGGTCGGGTGGTTGTGGGTCTCGTTCTTAAACAGGAACAGCCAGTCCTGGTCCTCGCCGTCGACATCGACCTTCACCTTGACGGTGCAGGCGTTGATCTCCTCGGACTCGTCGACATCGGTCATGACGCCGGTCTTCTTAAGGTACTTGGCGCCGATGGTGCCCATGTCCATGAGGCAGACGGGCTTGGCGTCGCGGCCGAGTTCGTGGCGCATCTCCATGTAGCGGTCGAAGGCCTGCTGCACCACGGCGTCGTCGATCGTCACGTCGTCCAGGACGGTGCCGAAGGTGGTGTGGCGGCAGTGGTCGGACCAGTAGGTGTCGATCACGCGGATCTCGGTGATGGTGGGGTCGCGGTCCTCATCGCGGAAGTACTGCTGGCAGAAGGCGATGTCCGCCTCGTCCATGGCAAGGCCGCGATCGGCGATAAAGGCGGCAAGGCCGGCCTCGTCGAGCTCGCGGAAGCCGTCGAGCACCTCGACGGGCTGGGGCTCGGGGGTCTCCATGTACAGCGTCTCGGGCAGGTCGAGCGAGGCGATGCGCGCCTCGACGGGGTTCACCACATAGTGCTTGATAGCCTCGATGGCGGCTTCGTCCAGAGCGCCCGAGATCATATAGACCTTGGCGGAGCGCACGGCGGGGCGCTCGCCCTGGCTGATGAGCTGCACGCACTCGCTGGCGGAGTCGGCGCGCTGGTCAAACTGGCCAGGCAGGAATTCGACGGCAAAGACGGCGCCATCGCTTGCGGGGAGCTCGTCGTAGGTCACATCGACCTGGGGCTCGCTAAAGACGGTCGGCACGCAGGAGCGGAAAAGCTCCTCGTCGATGCCCTCGACGTCGTAGCGGTTGATGATCCTCAGGGCCTCGATGCCCTTGATGCCGAGAATCTCGGTCAGCTCGCCCTTGAGCTGCTGAGCCTCGACGTCGAACCCGGGTTTCTTCTCCACGTAGATACGAGAGACCATTGGTTCCTGCCTTCCTGATCGGTTGGGCGTACGGTACGGTATGCGGCAGCGGTCGGTTTGCGGGGTCTGCCCTGCGGTCGCCTTGAGCCACATGTTTGTAAACCTCACTATGATACGACAGCTCGCGGCGCGTTGCGGACGGCGAGGGTGCTACAGTGAAGCGCAAACAAGAGAAAGGCATCACATGGCATTCGTTTCGCTCGCCATCATCGCACTCGTGGCCTTTGCAAGCCCCTTCATCGCCTCGGCGATTCCCGGAAAACCCGTTCCCGAGACGGTCTTTTTGCTCGTGCTCGGTGCGGTGCTGGGACCCCATATGCTCGGCGTCATCCATGTAGATGCCGAGGTCTCGCTCGTGTCAGAGCTCGGCCTGGCCTTTTTGTTCCTGCTTGCCGGCTTTGAGATCGACCCTAAGAACATTACGGGTGTGGAGGGGCGCTACGGCTTGGCGACGTGGGCCGTCACGTTTGGTATCGCCTGGCTTGCCGTGCGCTTTACGCCGTGGTTCTCGGTCAGCCATTTCGACGGTATCGCCGTGACGCTCGCCTTGACCTCGACGGCGCTTGGAGCGCTCATGCCCATCTTGCGCGAGCGGTCGCTTGCCGGAACGCGCGTCGGTGATTCGATTCTCGCCTATGGTACGTGGGGCGAGCTCGGCCCCGTGCTCGCCATGTCGGTACTGCTGTCTGCCCGTACGGGCATCGAGACGCTGCTGATCTTGGGCTTATTTGCCGCCGTGTGTGTGCTGCTTGCCGTGGTCCCCGGCCGTTCCAAACGCATCGGCAGCCGGTTTTTCGCCTTTATTCAGGAGCGCGCCGATACCACGTCGCAGACCTTCGTGCGCCTGACGGTGCTCATCCTGGTCACGCTCGTGGCATTCTCCGCCGTCTTTGACCTCGACATCGTGTTGGGCGCTTTTGCCGCCGGCTTTGTCCTGCGTTATATCATCCCCGAGGGCAACCATACGCTGGAGACCAAGCTCGATGGCCTGGCCTACGGCTTTTTGATTCCGGTGTTCTTTACCGTATCGGGCGCAAAAATCGACCTGACGGCAGTGGCGTCACGCCCAGTTCTGCTCCTGGGCTTTATCGTGGCGTTGTTGATTATTCGTGCCGTGCCTATTCTCATCTCTATGAGCATTTGTCCCTCGACGCGCGATGTGTCAGCGTATGGCCGCATTACCGTGGCCCTGTACTGCACCACGGCGCTGCCGATCATCGTTGCCGTGACGAGCGTTGCCGTCAACGCGGGCGCGCTGTCGCAAGATATTGCGTCGGTCATGGTTGCCGCCGGCGCCATCACGGTGTTCTTGATGCCGCTGCTCGCGCAGCTCTTCTACCGCGTGGTCGACGCCGCACCGGTCGCTGCCGTGGCAGAGGTTGCCGAGCATCCATCCGATGCGCTCGACATCCTGCGCGCCCATCACGATTTGGCGAGTCTGCTCGCACGAGAGCACGAGCTGCTGACCTCGCATGGCCATGGTCGCGTATTCGAGGGCCTGCCTACGCTCGATACGATTGCCGAGCGTCTTTCCGCCGAGGCAGCGAGCGGCCACATCGATGCCCGCATCGTGGACGCGGCGCACCTGCTTGCCGATAAGACCTATGGAGACGAGGTCGACCCGTCCAAGCTGACTCCGCGTGAGCGCCGCCGCCTGGAGCGCGCCAAGCTCGCCGTGCGCGAATACCGCCGCCGCATGCTGGAGCTCTACGCGCGCGATGAAGCCCAGGACGACGACGGCAGGTAGTCGATACCCTCTCGGGGAAGCCGCGTCCCGCTTTGAAGGCTCGGAACGGGATGCGGTTTCCGCATCGGCCCCCATCGGGAAGCCACATCCCAGAATGGACACTCAGAGTGGGATGCAGTTTCCGCTTTGGACCCCTGCCGGAAAGCGCGTCCCAGTCTGAAGGTTCAAAATGGGATGTGGTTTCCGAAACGGGGGCCGTTGGGAAACTGTGTCCCGGAATGGGCGCCCGGAGTGGGATACCGTTTCCGCAGGAGGCCCATTGCGGAAACGGTGTCCCAGAATCGACGTTCAAAACGGGGTGCAGTTTCCGCAAGGAGGTCCTGGGGAAACCGTGCCCCGTTCTGAGCTGAAATACCGGGACGCAGCTTCCCCTGCAAACAGAACAAGGCGCGCTGCCTGTAGTTGATGCAGGCAGCGCGCCTTTTGCGTTGGGCCTCGTTGAGGTTCGAAGTCGTGGCTTGCGACCTTTAGGAGCGGGCGGCTCCGTCGACGGGGAGCACGGCGCCCGTGACATAGGATGACATGTCGCTCGCTAGGAAAACGAAGGCGTTGGCGACATCCTCGGGCTCGCCCATGCGGCCGAGCGGAATAGTGGCGACGATGGGCTTGATGACCTCTTCGGGCAGGTTGGCGACCATGTCAGTCTTAGTCACGCCAGGGGCAACGGCGTTGACGCGGATACCCATGGGGGCGAGCTCGCGCGAGAGCGACTGGACCATGCCGTTGACGGCGAACTTGGACGTGGGGTAACCGACGCCGGAGGGCTGGCCGTACTTGGCGACCATCGAGCTCGTGGTAGTGATGGTGCCGCCGTGGCCGGCCTCGGTCATAATCTTGGCGGCCGCCTGGTGACCGTTAAAGACAGCGACGACGTTGAGGTCCATGACCTTTGCAAACTCCTCGGCCGTGTAATCCAAAAGGGGCGAGCGCTGGGAGATGCCGGCGTTGTTGACGACCGTATCGAGACCGCCCATGTCGGCTGCGGCCTGCGTAAAGGCCTCGGTCACGGCCTCGAGTGAGGTGAGGTCGCAGGAACGGCCCCAGACCTTGGCGTCGGGATAGGCGGCTGTCAGCTTCTCAACGGCCGCGTCGGCAGTCTCCTGGCGCGAGCCAAAGACGGTGACGGCAGCGCCCTCCTCGATAAAACGGCAGGCGATCGCATAGCCGATACCGCGCGTGCCTCCGGTGATGATTGCTTTCTTGCCCTCGAGCAACATGGTGCTTCCTCTCATCGCGGGCGGACATACACGGCACAGCATAGCGGAGGCAGATTACAGCTGCCGTCGCATATCGGCAAACGGTATCCACGGTTGTTGACGAACGGTCAAGTTGTTCAAACGTTAGTCGACCACTTCGTGCAAAAGATGTAACTAAAAGGGGCTCCCATCCAATCGGACGGGAGCCCCTCATGCGTTATTTGATTTGCCGAGAATCGGGCTAGTTGGCCATGACGCCTTCGGTCCAGGCCTCGACGTCCTCGATGCGCAGGACGTTGGCGACTTCGGCCACGCAGTCGACGCTGGCAAGCTCGGCGGCGGCAGCCTGGACGTCCTTCTCGAGCGCGCGGTGCGTCAGGAAGATGACCGAGCAGGCATCGCTGACGCCCGACTTGCCGTCCTCGACCTGGTTGATGAGCGAGATCGAGATGTTGTGCTTGGCAAAGATGTCGACCGTCTCGGACAGGGCACCCACGCGGTCGGCGACCTTCAGGCGCACATAGTACTTGGTCTGGAGTTCGTCCATGGGCTTAAAGGCGAGGTTGTGGCCATAGGGCTCAATCTCGGGCAGCGGAGCCACGCCGCGGCTGATCTGCTCGGAGAGCGACAGGATATCGCCCACGACGGCGCTCGCGGTGGGGAAGGAGCCTGCGCCGGCACCGTAGAACATGGTCTCGCCCACGGCGTCGCCTACCACGTAGACAGCGTTCATGGCGCCGTTGACCTTGGCAAGCATGTGGTCGGCGGGGATCAGCGTGGGATGCACGCGGACGTCGACGCCGGCGTCGGTGTTGCGGGCGATGCCAAGCAGCTTAATGGTGTAGCCGAGCTCGCGGGCCTGGGCGATGTCCTCAGCGCCGATGGTACGGATACCCTGCTGGTACACATCGTCGGTGGTAACGCGGGTGCCAAAGCCGATGGAGGCGAGGATCGCCGTCTTGCTGGCGGCGTCGAAGCCGTCGACGTCGGCGGACGGGTCGGCCTCGGCATAGCCCTTTGCCTGGGCGTCGGCGAGCACGTCAGCGTAATCGGCGCCCTCGGCGTCCATGCGCGACAGGATGTAGTTGGTGGTGCCGTTGAGAATGCCGGCGATGGTCAGGATTTTGTTGCCCACCAAGTCGTGCTCGAGCGTGCTCACGATGGGGATGCCACCGCCGCAGCTGGCCTCGCACTTAATCTGCACGCCGCATGCGCGCGCCTTCTCGGCGAGCGTCTCGACATGACGGCCCAGCAGGGCCTTGTTGGCAGAGACGACGTGCTTGCCGTTCTCGAAGGCGGTGGTAAAGATCTCGGTTGCGGGATGCTCGCCGCCGATCAGCTCGACGACGATGTCGACGGCGGGGTCGGTGACGACATCGTGCCAGTCGCTTGTAAAGGCCTCACGCCCAATACCGGCTGCCTCGGCCTGCTCCCAAGCAAGCGCGCAGGCGCGGGTCAGCTTAAGGTCGATGCCGTAGGCTGCCAGGTACTCATCGTGGTGGCTCTTGATCAGACGGGCCACGCCGCCGCCGACGGTTCCCAGACCGATGAGGCCGACGTTCACGGTGCGCAGGGGTTCGCTCATAGATAGCTCCTTCGTGCATCTTATGGATGGATTAACCGCTTAAAGGTTGAGTGCATTCTAGCGTGAACCGAGGGCGCGTGCTCGCCAGGCAACAGGAGTCGCACAAAACGGCACCCCCGAAACGCTGCGGAAACATTGGAAACATGCTCGCTACAAACGAAACTCCGTAACAAACTGTCAACGTTTGCACCATAAGGTTTGCCCTGTGCGACTGGGGCATGCAGGCGCTCGTCGGCGTGGAATGACAAGGGCCAGGTCGAAAAGCCCGCTACGGCCTATGTGATTCAGGATGGCAAGTACATCGCCGCCTAAGTGCATATAACGAGACCGGTGGGGCCGTTTTATTCAGGGCAAGGACGCCTGTAACAGAACGGAAACATTACTGTCACACAATAAAGTGGCTAAACTGCATAAACCGACAGGAATACGCAGAATTATGGATAAATGGGCAAAACAAAAGAAAAGTTGAAATAATCGCCACTTTTCTCAACTAAAGCGTCTACTATTTTGCGAACGCCGAACACGGCGAAGGATGGCCTGTCGGGTAACCGAAACCCGACGAGATTTGAGAGGAGAGCCGCATGTCGAGCCTCACCGGTAAGTCATTGAACCCTGTTATGAATCGCAGGAGCGTTATCGCGAGCGCAGCAGGTCTGGGGGCGATGTCCATTCTAGCTGGCTGCTCCTCCAACGGCGGCGACAGCGGTTCCGCTTCGAGCGACGCTTCGTTTAAGATCGGCACCATCGGCCCGCTGACCGGCGCCAACGCGTCCTACGGCAAGTCCGTTACCCAGGGTGTCGAGCTTGGCTGTAAGGATTTCTCGACCAAGGAGCTGCCGCTTGCCAGCAAGGCCGAGGATGACCAGGCCGACGGCGAGAAGGCCGTCAACGCCTTCAACACCCTGCTCGACTGGGGCATGCAGGCCCTCGTCGGTCCGACCACCACGGGTGCGTCGGTTGCCGTTGCCGCCGAGTGCGGTAACGACCCCAAGACGTTCATGATCACCCCGTCCGCGTCCTCCGAGGACGTCACCGACGGCAAGGATTGCGTCTTCCAGGTTTGCTTTACCGACCCCAACCAGGGTGTCAACGCTGCCAAGTTCCTGGCCCAGAAGTATCCGGACGAGAAGTTCGTGCTGTTCTATAACTCCGGCGACGCCTATTCTTCGGGCATCGCAGATTCCTTTAAGGCCCAGGCCGCTGAGTCCAAGCTCGAGATTGTTGACGAGGAGACCTTTAAGGACGACTCCGCCACGAGCTTTACCAACCAGCTGACTAAGGCCAAGCAGGCCGGCGCCACCATGATCTTTGCGCCGATCTACTACACGCCGGCGTCCGTCCTGCTCAAGAACGCCAAGGACATGGGCTACGACGTCAAGATGATGGGCTGCGACGGCATGGACGGCATCCTGGGCGTTGAGGGCTTCGATACCTCTCTTGCCGAGGGTCTGCTGCTCATGACCCCGTTCTCCGCCGACGACGAGAAGAACGCCGACTTCGTTAACGCTTACAAGGATAAGTACGGCGATACCCCCGACCAGTTTGCCGCCGACGCCTACGACGGCGTGCACGCGGTGGCCGAGGCCGTCAAGGAGGCCGGTCTTGGTGTCGACGCCGACCCGACCGAGGCCGCCGAGAAGCTGTCCAAGGCTATGCTCAAGATTACCGTTGACGGTCTGACCGGCAAGCTTACCTGGAACGATAAGGGCCAGGTCCAGAAGGAGCCCACGGCTTACGTCATCACCGACGGCAAGTACGTACAGGCCTAATTGGCCGCCTTACATAGAGCGGTTTTGATCCCAAGCAGGGGAGGTTTTGGCCTTCCCTGCTTGCTTGGTATCTAGGGACGATGTAACGTCCCTGTTTCATACATCAACTGGAAACCTATTCGAAAGGGGGATGTGGAACATGACGGTCTTTATCCAATACCTGGTCAACGGCCTGTCCATGGGCAGCGTCTACGCCATCATCGCGTTGGGCTACACCATGGTCTACGGTATCGCCAAGATGCTCAACTTCGCTCACGGCGACGTTATCATGGTCGGTGCCTATGTCTCGTTCTGTGCCACGTCGTATCTCGGCCTTCCGGGCTGGGTATCTGTAATTTTTTCTTGTGTGGTCTGTACCGTTCTCGGTGTTCTCATCGAGGGTCTGGCATACAAGCCGCTGCGTCAGGCGGGCCCGCTGGCCGTTCTGATCACGGCTATCGGCGTGTCCTACTTCCTGCAGAATGCCGCACAGCTTCTGTGGGGCGCCACGCCCAAGAACTTCACTTCGCTCGTCGCCTTCCCGGTGCCGGAGTTCTTGGCCAAGTTCAACGTGAGCGCCGTCTCGCTCGTCACCATCGTCGCCTGCTTAGTTATCATGGCCGGTTTGATGTTCTTTACAGGTAAGACCAAGATGGGCAAGGCCATGCGCGCCGTGTCCGAGGACAAGGCCGCCGCTCAGCTCATGGGCATCAACGTCAACCGCACCATCTCGATGACGTTCGCCATCGGCTCCGCCCTTGCTGCCATCGCCGGTGTGCTCCTGTGCTCCTACTCGCCGGTCCTGCAGCCCACCACGGGCGCCATGCCTGGCATCAAGGCCTTCGACGCTGCCGTTTTCGGCGGCATCGGCTCCATCCCCGGCGCCTTTGTCGGCGGCATTCTCATCGGCATTATCGAGGCGATGGCGCAGGCTTACATTTCCACGAGCCTTGCCAACTCCATCGTCTTTGGTGTTTTGATCATCGTCCTGCTCGTCAAGCCTGCCGGCCTCTTGGGCAAGTACGTCCCCGAGAAGGTGTAGGTGAGCGTTATGAAGTTTCTTAAAGACAAGCAGACGCGTCACGACTTTGTTACGTACGCCATGTGCCTTGTGGCGTTCGCCATCGTGTTCTTTATGCAGTCTAACCACATGATTCCGCGCATGATCGCCGGTCAGCTGGTTCCCATCACGGCCTATATTGTCATGGCCATCTCCCTTAACCTCGTCGTCGGCATCGCGGGCGACTTGTCGCTGGGCCACGCGGGCTTTATGAGCGTCGGCGCCTATACGGGCATCGTCACCGCCGTCGCGCTGGAGAGCGCCGTTCCCTCCGATCCAATACGTCTTGTCATCAGCATCGTGGTCGGCGCTATCGCTGCCGCCATCCTGGGCTTCTTGATCGGCATCCCGGTCCTTCGCCTGAGCGGCGATTACCTGGCTATCGTGACGCTGGCCTTTGGCGAGATCATCAAAGAGATCGTCACCTGCCTTATCGTGGGCGTCGACTCCCGCGGCCTGCACGTGATCTTTAACATCACGGGCAACTCTACGATTGACGACCTGCACCTGCTCGAGGACGGCACCGCCATCATCAAGGGCGCCCAGGGCGCCTCGGGCGTGTCGACGTACTCGACCTTCCTCGCCGGCGCCATCCTGGTCATGGTCGCACTCGTGATCGTGCTCAACCTGGTTCGCAGCCGTACCGGCCGTGCCATTATGGCCGTGCGCGATAACAAGATTGCAGCCGAGTCCGTGGGCATCTCCGTCACCCAGTACCGCATGATCGCCTTCGTGGTTTCTGCTGCCCTCGCCGGTGCTGCCGGAGCCCTCTTCGGCGGTAACTTCTCGCAGCTCTCCGCCACCAAGTTCGACTTCAACACGTCCATTCTTATCCTGGTGTTCGTGGTCCTGGGCGGTCTGGGCAATATGCGCGGCTCTGTCATCGCGGCGGCGCTGCT
Source organism: uncultured Collinsella sp. (assembly GCA_900555355.1). Lineage (GTDB taxonomy): Bacteria > Actinomycetota > Coriobacteriia > Coriobacteriales > Coriobacteriaceae > Collinsella. The sequence goes on along the minus strand of USKV01000029.1, from coordinate 1,937 downwards.
CACGGTGCTTCCCGAGCTGCTCCGTCAGTTCTCGGACTACCGCATGCTCATCTACGCCATCGTGCTGATCCTGGTCATGATTTTTACCAACAACCCGCAGCTCAAGGCGTTCTTCGGTCGCGTCAAGGATCGCTTTGCTTCCAAGAAGGAGGTGGCAGCCGATGCCCAGTAAATTTGAGTTCAAGAAGGGCAAGATGGTCCCGTATCCTTCTGGTGCCATCGTTCCCGATCGCGACCTGGGCGAGCGCCCGGCACTCGAGTGCATCCACCTGGGCATTGAGTTCGGTGGTCTTAAGGCAGTCGACGACTTTAGCCTGACTATCGGCAAGACCGAGATCGCCGGTCTGATTGGTCCCAACGGTGCCGGTAAGACCACGGTCTTCAACCTGCTCACCAAGGTGTACCAGCCCACGCACGGCACCATCCTGCTCGACGGCGAGGATACCTCGGGCAAGTCGGTCTATCAGGTCAACCGCATGGGTATTGCCCGTACATTCCAGAACATTCGCCTGTTCAACACCATGACGGTGGAGGATAACGTTAAGGTCGGCCTGCATAACCAGGAGCGTTACTCCGGCTTTGAGGGCGTGCTGCGCCTGCCGACGTATTGGAAGCACGAGAAGGCCGCCCACGAGCGCGCCATGGAGCTGCTGTCCATCTTTGATATGGAGCATCTGGCAAACGAGCAGGCCGGCTCACTGCCTTACGGCGCCCAGCGTCGTCTGGAGATCGTCCGCGCGCTTGCCACCAACCCCAAACTGCTGCTGCTCGACGAGCCTGCCGCCGGCATGAACCCGTCCGAGACCGCGGAACTCATGGAGAACATCGTCAAGATTCGCGACACCTTTGGCATTGCCATCATGCTTATCGAGCATGATATGTCGCTCGTTATGAACATCTGCGAGGGCATCTGCGTGCTCAACTTTGGTAAGGTCATTGCCAAGGGCACGGCAGAGGAAATCCAGAACAACGACGCCGTTATCGAGGCATATCTGGGCAAGCAGGATAAGGGGGAGAACTAAATGGCAGAGCCGATGCTTTCCGTCTACAACATCAACGTCTGGTACGGCGCCATCCACGCCATCAAGGACATCTCCTTTAACGTCAACGAGGGCGAGATCGTTGCTCTGATCGGTGCGAACGGTGCCGGCAAGTCCACAACGCTCAAGACCGTCTCGGGCCTGCTGCGCTCCAAGACCGGCTCCATCAAGTTTATGGGCGAGGACATTACTCATACGCCCGCCGATAAGCTGGTTGGTAAGGGCCTGGCTCAGGTCCCCGAGGGCCGTCGCGCCTTTTTGCAGATGACGGTCGAGGAGAACCTGGAGATGGGCGCCTACACGCAGCCCAAGTCCACGGTTGCTCCGGGCCTTGAGCGTGTCTACGAGCAGTTCCCGCGCCTGAAGGAGCGCCGTCGCCAGGTCGCCGGCACCCTTTCGGGCGGCGAGCAGCAGATGCTCGTTATGGGGCGAGCCCTTATGAGTAACCCCAAACTGCTCATGCTCGACGAACCCTCCATGGGTTTGGCGCCGATTCTGATTGAGCAGATCTTCCAGATTGTCGAGGATCTGCACAAGGCCGGCACCACGGTGCTTCTGGTCGAGCAGAACGCGCAGATGGCGCTCTCGATTGCTACGCGCGGCTACGTGCTCGAGACCGGCAAGATCACCATGACCGGCACGGGTCAAGAGCTCCTGCACGACGATAACGTCCGCAAGGCTTACCTCGGAGGCTAGCTAATCCAACAAAAGGGGCGCTGACTATCCCGGTCAGCGCCCCTTTTTTAAGTTGCGGTGAAATAGGGACTAATTGGGGGTTCCAGACGCCAAAACAGTCCCTATTCCACCGCAACTTCAGGTAGTCGTTGGGGACGTTCTTGAATGACTAGTCGTTTAAGAACGTCCCCAACGACTAGGTCGCCACCCCCTTGCACCAAA
>USKV01000028.1 GCA_900555355.1 uncultured Collinsella sp. | reverse complement strand
CCTTTTGTCCGCATGTTGGGCAGAACTGGGCTTCGGGTACGAGCGGGGTTCCGCAGTGACGGCAGAAGCGGGCGGGCTCGGTCGGAGCTGCCGATGCCTTCGGCATCGCAGGTGCTGCGGGTGGAACGGCGTTCTGCTGGGCGCGCTTCTGACGACGACGCTGGTTGCGCTGTGGTTTGGGCGCTGAGGCAGCCACACCGTTCGCGGCCTTAGCGCGCTTCTTGCGGATGCAAAGGATAACGATCGCGCCACCGATGATGAGGACGATCGCCACGCCACCGCCAATAACAAACGGCAGGTGAGTCTGGACAAAGTACAGCACATCCTCGGGCAGCGAGTGGGGGATATTGGACTTGTAGATGTTTACGTGAAGCGTTGAGGAATTATTGTCGTCGAAATAAGTTGCCAAAATCTTGCGATCGCCGTTCATGAACCTCAAGCTGTTCGATTTAGAATCGAACTCGCTCTTTGCCCCGGTTTGAGCATCGACTAGACATGCCGAGGACTTGTCATCGTCTGAGTATTTCCCAAGTAAGACGCCGCCATCATGTGAAATATCACTGAGATAACCATTGCCGAAGGGGAAGGCAGTAGAGCTTATGGTGCTTCCATTTTGCAAATCGATGACGCCGAGGTTCGCATCTTGCTCGTTCAGGTAGTAATAATCATCATCCTCTTCAAAAAGATCATTAGAGCCATTGCTGAGATAAACGGGGTAGTAATCGCATGATCCGGAAGATGAATATCCATCGGCAAAAGCATGATCCTTATCATTGGATATGGTGCTCAGATTTGCATCGCGGTCAGCTCTGATTAAATAAGAGTCACCTTGAAGAATGAGGCCTTCTGAGTTCGGAAGTTGAAATATTGAGTTTATTTCGACGCTGTCTGTAATTTTGTTTACGTGAGTAGTGCTTGATTTGGTCGATCCGGTTTTTGTATCGAACACTTTCAGAGTGACGGTAGATTTATTCGCATTGGTCGACACAATGTAAAAGCAGCTTCCGTCTTTCGAAAACATTTCCTGCGAGTAATCGCTGTCTATGCGGCACACCTGCATTTTATTATCAGTCTTGAGGTCATAAAAAGCATATGAAAAGTAATCTTCGGGATTGTACTGTATAACACATGCTGTTTCATCGTTTTCGCTAACCCATGCACCACAGTATTGAACGTTTTTTTCTGGTTCAAGCGAATGGGTTGAGCGACTTTGCTTTTCAGGAGAGAAAACGACCAGGTTGGAGTCTTCTATCCAAGACAACTGATCATTGCCCGACAGCACAGTCGAATAGAGACTTTTCTTTGGAATGTCAACGGGGCTTATGCTGCCGTCGTTCATATTAATGAGGGACACTTTTTTCAGATTGTTTTCGTCATCGCGGTTAAACAGATAGCAATACTCTGAGTCTATATCTATGACGTCGATATATGAGTTATCGCTACTGGTCTTAAAGCTATACGACTTCTCAAGTTCAGGCGTTGGTGCGCTGCCGCTGGCTAATGCTGCGGGGGGGGTGGCGAGCGGGCTGAGGGCTGCAAGGAGACCTATAGCGACCGCTGCAATCCTCCCGCTCTTATGGATGCTCTTAAACATGGCAATCCTTTCCTCTAGATTCGAATGACGATACTGCCATGGTTGACCAAGATTTGCGAACCATGTTGCGCAACATTCACCATCGGCAACATTTTTCGGCCAGCCGTGCCGTCCCCAAGAGATCATTCTGAGTTGCGGTGAAATAGGGACTGAATACGGGCTCCAGAGGCCAAAACAGTCCCTATTCCACCGCAACTTCATGGGGATGTGTGACAATGCCCGTCGGAAAACATCTGCTGTCTTTGGGGGCCTATCTATGCTGTACGAGTTTTGTGCCGAGAACTTTGAGCGAGTGCCGGCGGCCATCGAGGCCGGTGCGGGACGCATTGAGCTGTGTGACAACCTCGCCGTCGGTGGCACCACGCCTTCCGCCGGCGTTATCAGCGCTACAGTCAACTATGCTCACGAGCATGACGCGCGAGTGATGTGCATGATTCGCCCGCGTGGTGGCGACTTTCATTACAACCAGGACGAGCTGCGCATGATGGAGATGGATTTGGGCCTTGCCGTGAGCGCCGGCGTTGACGGCCTGGTCTTTGGCTGCTGCAAGCCCTGTGCCGGCGGCTGGGCGCTCGACGAGCTCACCCTCGGCGCCCTCGTGATGGCTGCGGGCTGCGCAACCGAGGAGTGCAAGCGCGAGTCCCTTGACATCACCTTCCACATGGCATTTGACCAGCTCTCGCCCGAGGCTCAGCTCGATGCGATTGATACGCTTGCCGACTGCGGCGTTACGCGCATCCTCACGCACGGCGGTGCCGCCGGCACGTCGATCGAGGATAATTTCGACCACCTGGCTCGTTTAATCGAGTATGCGGGCGACCGTTTGACCATCCTTCCCGGCGGCGGCATCACTACGGCAAATCGCGACGCGGTCGCAGCGGCGCTCGGTGTCTCCGAGCTCCATGGCACCAAGATCGTGCCGCTGGAGGTATAACCCGTGGCGCTGGTATTTGACGTTCAGCAGGCGAGCGGCAAGCCCGACGATAATCGTCGCCCTGGTACCGCGTGCCCCTTTTGCGACACGGAGGGGCTCGCCAACATCATCCAGCACGATGGTGACTGCATCTGGCTCGAGAATAAGTTCAAGACCTTGCGGGCCACCCGTCAGACCGTATTGATCGAGTCGGCCAATCACGATGCCGACCTGGTGACCTACGAGCCGGATGAACTCCACCATGTGATGCGGTTTGCCCTGGGTTGCTGGCAGCAGATGATCGATTCACAGCAGTATCGAAGCGTGCTCATGTACAAGAACAAGGGTCCGCTCTCGGGCGGTAGTCTCGTGCATCCGCACATGCAGATTGTGGGTTTGGAGCAGGAAGACGGCTACACTTCGCTGACTTCTGCCAATTTCGAAGGCATCAATGTCTGGCAACAGGGGAGGATCTCGGTCAATATCTCAACCGAACCGATCATGGGGTTCTTTGAGGTCAACGTCTCGGCTCCACAGGGAATCGCCGCCAGCGACGACGCCCGCGACCAAGCCGAAGCGGACCTGTTTGCCGATGCGATTCAGGTAGCTCTGCGCTATATCCTGCACGAGCACCACGGCGGTCGCGCGGAGTCGTACAACTTGTTCTTCTACCACATGGACGGCCGGACCATTGCCAAGGCGCTGCCACGTTGGGTGGTTTCGCCCTACTTTGTGGGCTATCGTTTGGCCCAGGTCAATGCCGAGACAACGCTCGATGTCGATGCTGAGCGCCTGCGTGCGCATCTGGAAACGCTCGCGTAGCAAGGCGAGTGCCTGCGAAAAGCGTGCTGCCTAGCGTGCCATCGCGTCGCGGCCGGCCTTGACCCGCTTGCGCTGTTTGGCGCGCTCCTCGCCGGTTAGGCGCTCAAAGAGGTGCCCGATAATCGAGGCCAGCACCTGCTGAAACAGCGTGCCGCACATGACGGGAAACACGACTTCGCCCGGAAAGTACTGCGTGGCGATGACGGCGCCCGAAGAGATGTTACGCATGCCGCAGGTAAAGCACATGGTGGTCGTCTCGCTATACGGCAGATGCAGGGCACGTGCGACCAGGATGCCGATGATAAAGCCACTGATGGCGAACGAAAGGATAAAGAGGGCGACTTCCAGGCGCACCGCGTTCATGTGCAGCACGTACTCGCTCATGGCGGTGGAGTTGGACGCGATGACGCCCATCATCATAAATTTGCAGGCGGGCGAGAGCGCGGGGGAGAGTTTCTCGTGTCCCCAGCCGTGCGTGAGCTCGTTGATCACGATGCCGAGCACGGCGGGTATGGCGATCATAAAGGCCATATTTTGCATCATGCTCGGCACGTCGATCGAGACGGTGGCGCCCAGCAGGAGCTTGAGCGTAAGAGGAATCGTCACAGGTGAGATGACCGAGGACGTCAGGATGATGGTGAGCGCGAGCGGGCCGTTGCCGCCGAACATGCTGATCCACATAAAGGCAGTGACTGCCACGGGTACGCTGTACTCGAGCACGATGCCACAGACAAGGTTGGGATTGGAGCCAAAGAACAGTGAGCCCATGGCATACGCTGCGATGGGGATGATCACAGCCGAGACAAATAACGCCAAAATCAGATGCAGGGGACGGCGGAACACCTCAGCCACCTGATGAAAGGTGTTGCTGAGCGCACCCTGAAACGTCATGAAAGCAAACAAGGTGGGAACGATGGGCTTAAGTACGCCGATCTGCTGGGGAAAGAGCACGCCGAGCGCCACACAAATCGGAACGATGACCTGCATGTGCCCCGCGAGAAACTTGCCCAGTCCAACCCATTGCTTCATATACTCTTGTGACTCCCTTTGCTCGTGAATCCGTTTTGAATGGATATGCTAGACGCTCGCATGCGTCCGTGTGGCTGAAACGCTCGATTATTTCGAGGGTATTACCGCCCTCGTTTATCGAAACCACGGCGTGCTGGATGTTGTGCGTCCGCGCTGCACGGTATAATAAATCCGTTCAACAGATCTGCCTGCCGAAGCGGGCATACACAGAGGACTCATCGCTATGAACCGTGAGAGGTATCGCGGCGACCTGCCCCTATCGGGGGTGGGCGCCTATGTCATCGCTTAAGACGACGCATCGCTGGGCGGTCGCTCAGCAAAACCCCGAGCTCGAAAAGGAGCTTTCGGCTGGCCTGGGCATACCCGGGCTGGTGGCGCGCATTATGGTTGCGCACGGCATTACATCCATCGAGGAAGGGCAGCTGTTTTTGACGCCTTCGCTCGATCGCGACTGGGCTGACCCACTCATTATCCCGGGCATGTCGGTCGTTGCCGACCGCGTCGAGCGTGCTATTCGCAACCACGAGCACATCGCCGTCTTTGGCGATTTTGACGTCGACGGCATTACGTCGACTTGTCTGTTGACCGAGGCGCTACGTTCGTTTGGCGCCAACGTCACGCCGTTTATTCCGCATCGCTTTGACGAGGGCTACGGCTTGTCGCGTGCGGCGCTCGACCGCGTCAACGAGCTCGCTCAACCCAACCTGATTGTGACCGTCGATAACGGTATTGCCGCCAAGGAAGAGGTCTCCTATCTGGAGAGCCTGGGGATCGATTTGGTGGTCACGGACCATCACGAGCCGTCCGACCAGGTGCCGCAGGGCGTGCCCCTGACCGACCCCAAGCTCGAGGACGAGGGCCCCTCGCGCGAGCTTGCCGGTGCCGGCGTGGCGCTTAAGCTGGTGCAGGTCCTGGGCGAGCGTTTGGGCAAGCCGTCGTATTGGCGTTCGCTGATAGAGGTCGCGGCGCTGGGCACCGTGTCCGACATGATGCCGCTCACGCCCGAGAATCGCGCACTGGTCGCCGAGGGCATCCAGCAGATGCGCGTGACGGCCCGCCCCGGTTATATCGCGCTTGCCGCACTTGCCAAGGCCGACCTTTCTACCATTACGGCCGATGGCCTGTCGTTTTCGCTCATTCCCCGCTTGAACGCCGCGGGTCGCATGGCCGATCCCAAGCTGGCGCTCGACTTGCTGCTTGCCCGCGACCCTATCGAAGCGAGCGCGCTTGCCGCCGAGCTCGAGGAAATCAATCGTCAACGCCGCGAGATCGAGGCCGAGCTTACGCGCGATGCCATGGCGAAGGTCGAGGAGACCTATGATGGCGGTCGCGCCATCGTCGTGGGTGGCGAGGGCTGGCACGAGGGCGTCAAGGGTATCGTGGCGAGCCGCCTGACCAACCGTTATCACGTGCCGGCGCTGCTGTTCTCGATCGAAAACGGTATCGCTCGCGGTTCGGGTCGCTCGGTGGGCAAGGTCAACCTGTTCGACGCCGTCGAGCGTTGCTCCGATCTGCTGATTCGTCGCGGCGGGCATGCGGGTGCGGTGGGCGTGACCATCGAGGCGTCCAAGCTCGACGAGTTCCGTCGTCGCCTTTCGGCCGTGCTGTCCGAGCTTCCCGCCGAGGACTTTGAGGACACCGACGAGGTTGCCGCCACCGTTGACCTCTCCGAGCTGAATATTGAGACCATCGAGCAGATCTCCCGCCTTGAGCCGTTTGGCCAGGGCAACAAGGTGCCGCTGTTGGCGGCCGAGGGCGTGACAATGTGCGATCGCGCCGTGGTGGGCAAAACCGGCGAGCACATGCGCTTCGTGGCGACCGATGGCGCCGCGAGTGTGCCGGCCATTATGTTCCGCGTGCCGCAGATCGATAAGCTCATCAATTGCGATAGCGCCGTCGATTTGGTGTTCGAGGCCGTGGCCGAGCATTGGCAAGGTCGCGTAAAGCCCAAGCTCATGATCAAGGATGTCTTGGTCCGCGATACCACGGCGCCCAGCGTTGACGACCCGGCATGTGAGCTTCGCCGCGGCGTGGAGCCTGCGGACGCCGGTCTTCGTCTGGAGTCCCGCAAGCGCCAAACGCTCGCCCAGCTTTCCTATACCGAGCTGACGCGCTCGCTTATTCATAGCTTTATCGGCTCGAACCAGCCGCACCGCGCGCAGGTTGAGGCGCTCGACGCCTTGGCCGATCACCAGAGTGTCTTGGCGGTTATGGGGACGGGCCGCGGCAAGTCGCTCATCTTCCATGTGCATGCCGCGCGTGAGGCGGTGCTTCGCGGACGTGCGAGCATCTTTGTCTATCCGCTGCGTGCGCTTGTTGCCGACCAGGCCTATCACCTCTCGTCGACGATGGCCGCGCTCGGCATTGGCGTGGGCGTGCTGACCGGTGAGACCGTGGAGGCGGCGCGCGATGACGTGTTTGCCGGCTTGGCTTCGGGCCGCACCGGCATCGTGCTCACGACGCCCGAGTTCCTGTCCATTCACCGCGACCGCTTTGCGCGTTCGGGGCGCATCGGGTTTGTCGTTATTGACGAGGCGCATCATGCCGGTCTTGCCAAGGGCGGCGACCGCAGTGCCTATCTCGACATGCCCGATATCCTCAAGGCCCTGGGCGACCCGGTCGTTCTGGCCGCGACTGCCACCGCAACGGCTCCGGTTGTGGCCGAGCTCGCCCGCGTGCTACCGATTACCCGCACGGTGGTCGACGAGACGGTGCGCGAGAACTTGCAGCTCGAGGATGACCGAGACCTTGCAAGCCGCGAGAACCGCCTGGTGTCAATCGTGGCGACGGGGGAGAAGACCGTCATCTACGTCAACTCGCGTGATCAGTCCGTGGCGCTTGCCAAGACGCTACGCAAACGCGTTCCCGACTGCGCGTCGCATATCGCCTTTTACAACGCGGGCCTTACGCGCACCGACCGCCATCGCGTAGAGGAGGCGTTTCGAGACGGCAGCCTCAGCTGCATTGTCTCGACATCTGCCTTTGGCGAGGGCGTCAACCTTCCCGATATTCGTCATGTCGTGCTCTACCACATGCCGTTTGGCGCGATTGAGTTTAACCAGATGAGCGGACGCGCCGGTCGCGACGGCCAACCTGCCGTGATTCACTTGCTCTATTCGTCGCGTGACGCTCGCATTAACGAGCGCCTGCTCGACTGCTACGCGCCCGAGCGCGATGAGCTCGTCACGCTCTATCGCGCGCTGCAGACCATGTGGCGCTCCAACCGCGGCAAGACCGGAGACGACTCGTTTAGTGCGAGCGATATCGACATCGCGCAGATGTGCCTCGCCATCGATGCCCGCACGCCGGTTGACGAGCGCTCGGTGGCAAGCGGCCTGGGAATCTTCGAAGAGCTTGGTTTCTGTCGCGTTTCGGGGTTTGACGACACCCGTCGCATCGCGATGGCAGAAAACCCCGGCCGTGTGCAATTGAGCAGGTCAATCCGCTATTTGGAGGGCTTGCGCTCGCGCATGGAGTTCTCGGCTTTCCGGAGTTGGGCGCTCGATTCGTGCGCTTCTGATATGCTAGCCAAAGTTAACCGCCCGATCGTTCCGCGGGCCTAGGGGAAGGGGACCTCGATGGATGCCGCAGCCCGTACCGCCCATGATTCCACCCTCCAGCCTTTTTCGGAGATGGAGCACTATAAGCATGCCGATGAGCTGCCACCCGAGATTATGGCGGACAGCTACGACAAGCTGGAGCGCCTGTGCCTCAAATATATGAATGAGGATGACTTCTCCAAGGTGGAGCAGGCCTACTGCTTTGCTGCCGAGAAGCACTGCAACCAAAAGCGGCGCTCGGGTGAGATGTACATCAACCATCCCGTCGAGGTGGCCATCATTTTGGCCGACCTCAAGATGGACTGCGATGTGGTGTGCGCCGCGCTGCTGCACGATACCGTCGAGGATACCGAGACCTCGCTTGCCGATGTGTCCGACCTGTTTGGCGATACGGTAGCCGAGCTCGTCGATGGCGTGACCAAGCTCACCAACATCGAAGTCGACAGCATGGACGAGAAGCAGGCCCTCACGCTGCGCAAGATGTTCCTCGCCATGTCCAAGGACATCCGCGTCATTATCGTTAAGCTTGCCGACCGCCTGCATAACATGCGTACGCTGGCGGCCCTTCGCGAGGACCGTCGCCTGTTTAAGGCTCGCGAGACCATGGACGTGTATGCGCCCCTGGCCGACCGTCTGGGCATGAGCTCCATTAAATGGGAGCTCGAGGACCTGTCCTTCTTCTACCTGGAGCCCGATGCCTACCAGCGTATCGCGCGCATGGTGGCTGAGTCACGCGAGGTTCGCGAGCGCTATCTGGCCGAGACCATCAAGACGCTCACCGACGAGCTCAACCGCATTGGCCTGGAGGGCTTCCAGATCAACGGCCGCTCCAAGCACTATTGGTCCATCTACCAAAAGATGAAGCGCAAGGGCAAGGAATTCTCCGAGATCTACGACCTGGTGGCACTGCGCGTCATCACGCATTCGGTGCGCGATTGCTACTCCACGCTCGGCGCGGTGCATACGCTGTGGCACCCCATGCCCGGTCGCTTTAAAGACTATATCGCCATGCCCAAGGTCAATAACTACCAGTCGCTCCACACGACGGTTATCGGTCCCACGGCTCGTCCGCTCGAGATTCAGATTCGAACCTACGAGATGCATGAGCAGGCCGAGTACGGCATTGCCGCCCACTGGCTCTATAAGAAGTCGGGCGGATCATCTGCGTCTAAGACCAATGATGCCCAGCGTCTGGACGACCAGATCAACTGGCTTAAGCACTCACTCGACTGGGCGGCGTCTGATGAGATCACCGATGCCAAGGAATACCTGCACTCACTGAAGGTCGACTTGTTCGACCAGGAAATTTTTGTCTTTACGCCCAAGGGCGAGGTCATGGCGCTTCGTGCCGGCTCTACACCGCTCGACTTTGCCTACGCCGTCCATACCGAGGTGGGCAACCACTGCGTCGGCGCTAAGATCAACGGTGCGGTGGCCCCGCTCACGCACGAGATCAAGACGGGCGACCGCGTTGAAATCTTGACCAACAAGAGTTCCAAGCCGTCGCGCGACTGGCTCAAGATCGTTAAGACACCTTCCGCCAAGTCAAAGATCCGTCGCTACTTTGCCGCCGCGACTAAGGACGACGACGCTGCCGCCGGCCGCGATATGCTGGCCAAGGACCTGCGCAAGCGCGGATATGGCATCTCTACGCCACGATCCACGCGTGCGCTCAACGCCGTGGCGGAGCAGTTTAACTACAAGCAGCTCGAGGACCTGTTTGCCGCCGTCGGCGCCGGCAAGGTTGCCCCGCGCGCTGTGGGTAACAAAGTCGAGCAAATTTTGGACCCCAAGCCCGAGGAACAGGTCACCAAGGCCGAGGCTATCGCCGAGGTCGTGAAACAGCCGGCCCGCGGCTCCAACCGCAAGCCGCAAAAGCGCGGCAAGAGCGCCAGCAACGGCATTATCGTCAAGGGCGAGAGCAACAGCGGACTGCTGGTCCGTCTGGCGCATTGCTGCAATCCGGTGACGGGCGACGATATCGTCGGCTTCATCACGCGTGGCCGAGGTGTCTCAGTGCATCGCGCCAACTGCCCCAACGTCAAGGGTCTTATGGAGCATCCCGAGCGCATGATCGAAGTGGAGTGGGACGGCGCTGCCGACACCCTCTTCCAGGTCGAGATCGTGGTCGAGTGCCTGGACCGCATGGGTCTGCTCAAGGATGTCACCATTGCCATTGGCGATGCGGGCGGCAATATCCTTTCTGCCGCCACCTCGACCAACCGCGAGGGTATTGCAACCCTGCGCTTTATGGTCGAGATCTCGGACGCGAGTGGGCTGGATCCGCTGCTGGCCTCTATCAGCAGCGTTGACTCGGTCTACGACGCGCGCCGCCTGATGCCCGGCGAGGGTGGAGCCCAACTTAAGCGCCGCGTTTAGTCGCGACGAACGTGCCACATTATCGATATTCGCTACACTCGAGGCATCGTTTGATGCCTCGAGTTCTATAGAGAGGAGAGGGACATGAGTGCTGTGTCCTTGGATGTAACTCCCAAGGGATCGGTCGAGATCGAGACGCTCGTAAACGGTCCCATTCAGACCAATAGCTATGCTGTTATTTCGGACAATGAGTGTGTGATTATCGACCCCGCATGGGAAGGCGAGCGCTTGGTGGAGCATGTTCGAGCCGAGCATCCCGGCGTACGCATGCTTGGCGCCGTATGCACTCATGGCCATGCCGATCATGTTGGCGGTGTTGCCGGCGTGCGAACCGCCGTTGGCGAGGGCTGTCAGTATGAGCTGTGTGCTAAGGATGTGGCGGTGCCGCATGCGAACATCGAGGAACAGCGAGCTATGTGGGGCATTGAGACGCCCGACCCCGGGGAGCCGACGCGCCTACTCGCCGAGGGCGATGCTCTCGAGGTGGGCGATATCTGCCTGCAGGTGATCGAGACGCCAGGGCATACGCCGGGCGGGATTGTCTTGTTTGCCGCCACCGAGCAGGGAAGCATCGCCTTTGTTGGCGACACCCTGTTCCCGGGTAGCCACGGCCGCACCGATCTTGCCGGTGGCGACGAGGCGGCGATTCTGCGCTCGCTCTCCAAGCTCGCCCGGCTTCTCCCGCCCGATACCGTTTGCCTAACCGGCCATGGCGATTCGACCACCATGGCACGCGAGCTCATGCAGAACCCTTTCATGCAGGTGTAGCTTTATAGTCAGCTTCTAAAGCACGAGAAGCGTCCAAACGTCAAGCTATTTTTCCCCAACGGGTCGATTCCGTAGGGCAAACGGTCAAAAAAAGTCTGTTTGGACGATATTCGTGAACAAACGAACGTTTATGCTCGGGTGCGCCGTGGTAAAATCTCAGGCGTTATCGGAGCAACCTTACAGGAGGTTTCTTTTATGCTCGTCAACGCAGCAGACATGCTCAAGAAGGCCGAGGCCGGCAAGTACGCTCTCGGTGCCTTCAACACCAACAACCTCGAGTGGACCCTGGCTATTCTCCAGGCCGCCGAGGAGGCCAAGTCTCCGCTGATCCTTCAGTGCACCGCTGGTGCCGCTAAGTGGATGGGCGGTTTCAAGGTCTGCGCCGACATGGTCAAGGCTGCCGTCGAGGCCACGGGCGTTACCGTTCCCGTCGCCCTTCACCTCGATCACGGTTCTTACGAGGACTGCTTCAAGTGCATCGAGGCCGGCTTCACGTCCATCATGTATGACGGCTCTCACGAGGAGACCTTCCAGCTTAACCTCGACCGCACCAAGGAGCTCGTTGAGCTTGCCCACTCCAAGGGCATGTCCATCGAGGCCGAGGTCGGCGGCATCGGCGGCACCGAGGACGGCGTGACCTCCAGCGGCGAGCTCGCTGATCCTGCTGAGTGCAAGCAGATTGCTGACCTGGGCGTCGACTTCCTTGCCTGCGGTATCGGCAACA
>USKV01000027.1 GCA_900555355.1 uncultured Collinsella sp. | reverse complement strand
TGGTATGTTTGATGAGATTTTTGTCCTCTGTCACGACGTAATCGGCATCAATGCGATTGGCGACGCCCAGCATCAGGTCGTCCTCAAAGTCGTTGTGATGATACTTGAACACAAAGGAGTCGAAGACCTCGTCTGCACCGACCGAGGCAATAATCGACTTTCGCCGAATCAGGCGAACACACGCCCACGCTGTCTCGTCGGCACCGGCGATGGCTTCGGGAGTGAGAGCCCCCTCACGGCGGGCGTCGGCCTTCATCGTCCTCCCCAGAATGTAATAGACGTCTTTGACAGACAGGGAGGACGAGAAGAGGACGATATCCTCCGCTTCCGCCGCGCGAGAAAGGAGCTCGACTATCGGCCTGGTCGCATTCGTACGAGCGAGAAAGTAATCTAGCCAGACGTTCGTGTCGATCAACAGCTTGAGCACACGTTTCGTTCCGACGCCTCTCATAATTCGATCCAATCGCTGAATCTCTCGCTCATCATTTGATCGTATAACTCGTCGTAATCAAAGGCTTCATCGGGGCTCGGCCTCTGAATCGAGAACCGCTCATAAAAATTCGAAATTAACGCAGCCCCTTCCGAGACGCGGGACGAACTCGCCTTCGATCGTATGTCGTCAGGCAGGACTTCGTCATCATTCTTTTTTGCGACGGGCATATGACCGTTCTCGGTCAAGTACTGCCACAGCTCCCTCACAGCTTGTGACGGCGTCATGCCGATATGCGCCAGCACGGCGTCCCCAGCCTCTTTGAGTTGGCGATCCATGCGTACATTCATCTGGACCGGCCGTGAGTCGAGTACCGATATTGGCATGCTAGCTCCTTCTGCTATACATATTTATATTTCGAGTATAGCACCATTTACTCATAAAAAAGGGGCGCTCCGACAGGAGTGCCCCTTCGCAAAGCTATGTTACGCCCTACAGCGCGCCGGAACCGGCTTGCATCATGCCGCCGGGGCCCGAGGTCACGCCGCCGCTCACGGGCGCGGCGTTGCCGGTGTGCGGTGCCGCCGGGGCGGTATCGCCACCGAGCGTGCCCGCCGGACGCGGTGCCGGGATCTCGCCCGTGCCGTGGCTAAAGACAAACTTGCCATCGGCCACGTCGCACAGGACGGTATCGCCCTCGCCCCACTCGCCGGCCAGAAGCTCCTCGGACAGCGGGTCCTCGATGAGCTTTTGGATGGCACGGCGCAGCGGACGCGCACCGTTGGTGAGGTCGGTGCCCTCGGCCACGATCTTGTCATAGGCCGCGTCGGTGAGCTTGATGTTCATGCCGTTGGCAATCAAACGCTGACGCAGGTCGTCCACCAGCAGGTGCGCGATCTTGGTGAGATTCTCGCCCGAGAGCTTCTGGAACACCACGATGTCGTCGATACGGTTGAGCAGCTCGGGGCGGAACAGGCGCTTGAGCTCGCCCATCGCACGGCCACGGATCTCACTCGACGTGAGACCCTGCTCGCCGGTGGTGCCAAAGCCAACGCTCGCATCCTGCGCAATCTCGCGAGCGCCCACGTTGGACGTCATGATAATCACGGTGTTGCGGAAGTAGACCGTCTTGCCCTGGCTATCGGTCAGGCGGCCCTCCTCCAGCACCTGCAGCAAGATGTTGAAGATATCGGGGTGCGCCTTCTCGATCTCGTCGAACAGCACGACCGAGTACGGATGGCGACGAACGGCCTTGGTGAGCTGGCCGCCCTCGTCGTGGCCCACATAGCCCGGGGGGCTACCGATGAGCTTGGAGACCTCGAACTCACTGCCAAACTCCGACATATCGAAGCTGATGAGCGCGTCCTTGCTGCCAAAGAGATACTCGGCGAGCGTCTTGGCGAGCTCGGTCTTGCCCGTGCCGGTGGGACCAAGGAAGATAAAGCTGCCGCCGGGGCGACGCGGATCCTTGAGCGGCGAGCGGCTGCGGCGCACGGCCTTGGCAACGGCCTCGACAGCCTCATCCTGACCGATGATGCGCGTCTTGAGCACGCTTTCGGCCTGCAGCAGGCGGCGGCTCTCGCTCTCGGTGAGCGAGGACACCGGCACGCCCGAGGTCACGGACACGATGTCGGCAATCTGGGAGACATCGATGGTGAGCGGGCTGGCGTCGAGCTCGGCCGTCCAGGCAGCCTTGGCCTCGGCGAGCTCAATCTCGGCGGCCTTCTGCTGCTCGGTGATCTCGGCGGCCTTGTTCATGTCGTCGCTCTCGGTGGCCTCCTGCGCGGCGGCCTTAAGCTCCTCCACGCGATGCTCGGCCTCGCGCACCGGCTCGGGCGCACGATTCGCGGCGATGCGAGCGCGGGCACCGGCCTCGTCGATGAGGTCGATGGCCTTATCGGGCAGGAAGCGATCCTGGATGTAGCGGTTGGAAAGGTTCGCGGCAGCCTCGATAGCGCCCTGCGTGTAGCGCACATGGTGGTGCTCCTCGTAGCGCGGCTTAAGCGCGGTCAGGATCTTGACGGTGTCCTCGACGCTCGGCTCCTCGACATCGATAGTCTGGAAGCGACGCTCGAAGGCCGGGTCCTTGGTGAGGTACTTGCGGAATTCCTCGGCCGTGGTGGCGCCAATAATCTGGAAGGCACCGCGTGCAAGCACGGGCTTGAGCATGGAGCTCGCGTCGATGGAGCCCTCGGCAGAACCGGCACCGATGATGGTGTGCATCTCGTCAATAAACAGGATGACGTCGTCAGCCTCGGTGGCCTCCTGGATCACGTTCTTGAGGCGCTCCTCAAACTCACCGCGATACTTGGCGCCCGCAACGAGGCCCGGCAGGTCGAGCGTCCAGATGTTCTGGTTCATGAGGTTCTCGGGCACGTTGCCGGCAGCGATCTGCTGCGCCAGGCCCTCGACGATGGCCGTTTTGCCCACGCCGGGATCGCCCAGGATAAGCGGGTTGTTCTTGGTGCGGCGCGAAAGGATCTCCATCATGCGCTGGACTTCCTTTTCGCGGCCAATCACGGGATCGAGCTCGCCGTCGCGCGCCTTCTGCGTGAGGTTGGTCGCGAACTGCTTAAGCGTATCGGTGCCACTTCCCTTTTGCTGAGAGGCATCCGAGCCGCTAAAGAACGGCAGGCCCGCACCGGGACGACCAGCACCGGCGCCGGCGAGCGGACGCTTCTTGTCCTGGTCCTTGGCGGTGAGTTTCTCGATAGCCTTTTTGATAGAGGCGGACGACACACCCAGGCGCATGAGGATATCCATGGCCATGCCGTTACCCTCTTCGACGATGCCGATCAGCAAGTGCTCGGTCGACACGTAGGTCTGGTTGTTCTCACGCGCCACGCGGAATGAACGCTCCATCACGCTAATGACGAGCGGCGTAAAGGCGAGCTTGGCCGCCTCGGTCTCCTCACTGGGCTCGGGAACCGTGGTCTGGACCTCTTTGAGAGTATCCATGATGTCATCGTAGGAGATGTCGAGCGAGCGCAGCGCCTCGGCGGCAATGCCATCGTCCTCCTTGGCAAGCGCGAGCAGCAGGTGCTCGGTGCCCACCTTATTTGAATGAAGATCGAGCGCCTCTTGCTTGGCCATGGACATGACCTTACGCGCGCGATCGGTAAATCTATCTAACATGCTCGTTTCCTTACATGAGTTCATCGAAATCAAAACGCCCGCCCGTCGGCGGCGCTTTTGTCTCTTTACCCACAGATTGTCTATGTTAACAGCTGGAGGAATATCTATAAACCCGGCTCACATGAATGCAGGTTATGACCGCATCGCGGGACTCACCGCGCGATGCGCGACAGGCGCCCCGCAAGAGAAACCCTAGGCGTCTTTCACCACGTCGGGACTCGTCGCACGCGATGCGCGATAGGCATCGGCCTCCTTGGAGACGCGTTCGAGCAGCTCGGATGTATCGACGCCCTCGACTTGCGCGACCGTTTCCACCGTCTGCATGGCGACCGCCCTCAGGTACGCGCACGCGCTGTCCCCCAGCTGCTCGAGGTCTATCTCCTCGCCGCCCTCCCGGGCAAAGCCGACCGCCATCACAAAGTCCATGATGCCCGAGACCAGAAAGCCCACCGCAAAGCTCGAATCTGCCTTGAGCTCTTCTCCGTCGGGGTGGACGATCTCTCTCACGCGGTCGATGATGATCGTATGGATGCCCTGCACGACCTGCTCGGCGGCACCCGCCCTCATGGTGATGACGATGCGCCGCAGCAGGCAGCGGACGTCGCGCCGGTCGAACGCCGAAAGGTCGCCCTCGCTCGAAAAATGCCAGAGGGCATCGGTGATGAGCTCGTTATCCTGCAGCAGCTGGGCTATGGCGATGGCGACGAGTTCATCGAAATCGTGAAAATAGTAGTAAAACGTTCCGCGATTGCACTGGGCGGCGCGGGTCACCTCGCCAACCGACAGCTCGAAGATGCTGTTGTTCTCGATGAGCTCCCAAAACGCCTCGATGATACGGGTGCGTGCATCGGGCGCATCGGCGTCCTTACGCGGTCTCGCCATGCGCCTCACCGCACCCCTGCGCCTTGGCGTTCATGATGAGCATCTGAAGACGGTTCTCCACGTTGGCGAAGCTCACGTCGGGATCGTAGTCGAGCGGCAGGAACTGCGCCGTGGGATACTGCTCCTTGAGCGCATGGATGAGCCCGCGCCCCACGACATGGTTGGGCAGACACCCGAACGGCTGCAGGATCACGAAGTTGCGGCAGCCGCGCTTGGCGTGCTCGAGGATCTCCGCCGGAATCAGCACGCCCTCGCCCGCATCGAACGTATGGTGCAGGATCTTATCGCTCGCGCGCACGAGCTCGGGCATGCGCGTCGGCGGCTCGTAGAGCGGGCTCGCCGCGCCCAGGCGGTCGCAACGGTCGTGCGCGAGCTCGAACAGGTTGTCCGCCGTGGCGTACCAGGCCTTTTCGGGCAGCGACAGGTCGACGTGGAACTCGCGCGACTGCGCATGCTTGTAGAAATAGGTCTTGCGGATCACGTCGGTCATGCGCGCCTCGATGACCTCGAGCCCGTTGTCCTCGAGGTAGCGCTCGATCTCGTGGTTGGCGCCGAGATGGAAATTGAGCAGATACTCGCCCACGATGAGAACGGTCGGATGCGGGTTCGAGCGGTCGTACGGAACGGCGTCCATGATCGCAAGCGCGCGTTTGAAGCCCGTCGCCTGGCCTCTCAGCCCGGAGCGCTCCATGCCCTCGATAACCTCATCGAGCGCGCGGTCGAACGCAGCGTCCGCCGCGCCCTTCTCGAGCTCGTAGGGACGGATGCGCCTAAGCATGGCCTCGAGGGCATCGATCATGGGAAGACCGTAGGCGATCTGGATGCTCGGGCCAAGGCCGAGCTTGAAGCCCGGATGCGCATTGTGGGCATCGACGTCGTCGTTGGTGAGCACCGGGACATAGTCGTATCCCGCGTCGTCGAGCGCGCGGCGCAGCAGGGGCATGTAGTGCGTCAGGCGGCAGTCGCCGATATACTTGCCAGTCACCACGGCGACGTCGTGCGGGTCGTACTTACCGCTCTCGAGTGCCGCGAGCGCCTCGCCGATCACGATTTGCGCGGGGAAGCAGATGTCGTTGTGCACATAGCGTTTGCCCAGGCGGATGGCATCCTCGCGCCCGATATCAAGGGCCTCGGCGCGCACGCCCTGATTGCGCATCGCCGCGGTCATGAGCCTGCAGAACGCATGGGAGGTGTTGGGGACCAGCGCAATCTTGTCGTGCCGGTCGCGCTTGGTGTACTTGACCTTATACGGGTCGTCGAGCGGATGGACCGCGTGCACCCGGGCGCCCTCGGCACGCTCCTCCGCGCGACGACGGTTGACCGACTCGATAAACGAACGCACGCGAATGCCCATGGGACCGGCGACGTCGCTCTCATCGAGCTTGATCATCATCGGAACCTTGGAGCCCATCTCGCCCATCATGCGCGCGATCTCGTCGGTGAGATACGCATCGTGGCCGCAGCCGAAGCTGCCCATCTGCACGAGCTCGAGCTCGGGCGTCGATGCGACGATGACCGCGCACGACAGCATGCGCGCATGGTAGTTGTTCACGATGTCGATGCGGCTGTTGGAAAGATCGACGTTGCAGACCCCCGGCACCGCATCGGGCGTCAGCACGGGGATGCCGCGGTCAGAGAAGAGCTTGGGCAGCCCGTGGTTGACCAGCGGGTCGTTGTGGTACGGGCGCGAAGCGATCACCACCGCGTAGCCGCCGTCCTCGCGCACGTTCTCGAGCACCTGCCTGCCGCGCAGCTGCAGCTGGTTCTCAAACGTCTGCTGCGCGCGGTCCGCCTGCTCGGTCGCCTTGGCAACCAGGTCGGCATCGATATCGAAGGTCTCCTTGCACCACGCCTTGAGCTGGCGGTTTCGGTCGCCCTCGTCGTACCAGTGGAACAGCGGCGTATCGAACGGAACGCCGAAACGCTCCTCCGGGTTATCGGAATTGCGCATCACGTAGGGGTATCCCTTTACGACGGCGCACATCCACTCGCTGGTAGAGGCGGTGTTTTCGGTGGGCACCGTCGTGATGATGGGCATGAAGATGCGGTCGACGCCGGCGTCGACGAGATTGCGGATGTGCCCGTGGACGAGCTTGGCCGGGAAGCACACGGTGTCGGATGTGACGTGCGCCAGACCGCGCTCGTACATCGCCTTGGTGCTGCGTCCCGAGACGCGCACCTTAAAGCCGAGCGTGCTGAAGAACGTCGACCAGAACGGCATGGTGTCCCAGAACTCGAGCACACGGGGAATGCCGATCGTGACATCGCGCCCCCCGCAGACGGGAACCGTGGGGCACGACTCGAACAGCAGCTTCTCGCGGTCGACAAAGAGATTGGGGGCAGCCGCGGTCCGGTCGCGCCCCGTGCCGGGTGCCTGTGCCTCGCAAGCACCCTGCGGACGCAGCTCCTCCGCCGCGGGAACCTCGCGCACGAGCTCATCCCATGAGATGGCGCCGCCGCGCGGGCAGCGATTGCCCGTGACGTAAAGCGAGCCGTCGCCAAATGCCACGACCGCGCGCTGGCAGCGGTTGTTGCACCGACGGCAGGTAACGCCGCCGAACTCGCGATGCTCGAAGCGCTCCACGGCATCGAGCCCGATAAACGACGTGCCGGCGTCGCCCTTGCGGCATTCCTCGCGCGCGAGCAGGGCGATACCGATAGCGCCCATCAGCCCCGGGTGGGGCGCACGCGTGACGGGTTTGCCCAGATACTGCTCGAATGCGCGCAGCACCGCGTCGTTTCGGAACGTGCCGCCCTGGACGACGACTTTGTCGCCCAGACGGTTGAGATTTGAAACGCGAATGACCTTGGTGAACACGTTCTCGATAATCGAACGGCAGAGACCGGCCATGATGTCGCCCGGACCCTTACCGCGCCGCTGCTCGGAAACGACGCTGCTGTTCATGAACACCGTGCAGCGGCTGCCGAGAACGGCGGGGGCTTTGGACGAAAATGCCTCGGTCGCGATATCCTCAACGGCTATTCCGAGGTTTTTGGCAAAACCCTCGAGGAACGAGCCGCAGCCCGCAGAGCACGCCTCGTTGACGACGATATCGGTCAGCACGCCGTGGTTGAGCCAGATGGCCTTCATATCCTGTCCGCCGATGTCGAGCACGAAGGTCGCATCGGGAACGCATGCGCACGCGGCGCGGGCGTGCGCGACCGTCTCGACCGTATGGTAGTCGGCGTGGAACGCGCGCGCGAAAAGCTCCTCGCCGTATCCCGTGGTGCCCACGGCATCGATCGCAAG
Organism: uncultured Collinsella sp.; assembly: GCA_900555355.1. GTDB lineage: Bacteria > Actinomycetota > Coriobacteriia > Coriobacteriales > Coriobacteriaceae > Collinsella. The sequence continues at coordinate 4,141 of USKV01000027.1, read as the reverse complement.
CGTGACTCCCGCTGTCTCCCAGCGGTTCTTCAAGCTGACAAGACCCTGTTGGGCGACGTCGAGCGGTCTGCCGTTATTAGACGCGTAGAACGAATCGACAAGCTCACCCGCCTCATCGACCAGGGCGAACTTGGTCGTCGTGCTCCCCGAATCGATACCGAGCGCCACACGCACCGTCTCTCCGGGCGCATACGCATCCGGACCCTTTGCCGGCGTCTCTTTGCCATGGCGTGCCATAAAATCCGCCTGCTCGGCAGGTGTGGCAAAAAAGGGCTGGGCAAGACGTCCCTCCCCGCTTGCGGGCGCGACCGTCTCGAGCTTATCCAGCCGGACAAAAGCGTCGGGAAGGTCGATCGGTTGGGACGATGCGAACATGTCGGTCAGCGACAGGGCGGCACCGCGCGCGACCATGATCTGCGGATCGCGCGGGACGATAACCTGATCGTCCGATAGATTCAGTTGCTCCCGGAACACGCGGACCAGCGTGGGGTTGTAGGCGAGCGTACCGCCCTCGAAGATTACCGGCGGCTCGATGTCGATACCCTGGGCCAGACCGCCGATCGTTTGGCGGGCGACCGCGTGAAGCGCCGAAAGCGCCAGGTCGGTGGTAGGAATGCCCTCGTTGAGCAGCGGCTGGATATCGGTCTTTGCGTACACGCCGCAGCGGCCCGAGACCTCGTGGACGGTCGTTCCCCGGCTTGCGAGCTGCTCGAACTCGCCCGATTCGGTGCCGACCCCCATGAGCTTTGCCATCTCGTCGATAAATGCACCGGTACCGCCTGCGCACGAGCCGTTCATGCGCATGTCGGCAACCTCGATGTCTCCCTTATCGTTGGTGCGGAAGAAGATCATCTTGGCGTCTTGGCCGCCCAGCTCGATGGCGCAGCGCGTCTGCGGATAGAACCTGCTGATCGCGAGCGCGTTGGCGACCACCTCCTGAACGTACGAGGCGCCCAGCGCGGTCGCGATATCGCGCGCACCCGAGCCGGTCACCGCAACGCGCAGCGACTCATGGGGAAAGCGCTCGGCGAGCTCGCCGAGCATGGCGCGCACGCTCGCTGTCTGACACGCCCCGTGGCGGCGATATCCCCACCACGCCTCGGTCATATCCTCGTGCATCGCGTAAACTTTGGTCGTCGTCGACCCTACGTCCAGTCCTACTAGCAACGCCATAATGCTCCGTCTCTCGCATTTTTCCTGCTAGAGATATACCACTCTACGTAATACAACAGACTGTTGTATTTAAACTCCGTATAAAAAGCGGCTGCCGAAACGCTTCAGCAGCCGCCGAATGCACCAACAGATTGTTCTGCGCGCTAGCACGTCGGGCAACGGAGTAGCACGGGCCCTCCGGTCATGCGCACCGCTCACGCCCGCGATGTCGCCGAGAGAGCTATCCACGCTTAGGGCTCCAACCAAGCAAGTCGCCCGCGCTCAGCAGATCCCTAAGCGAGCTACTCGCACTCAGGAGCCATAGCCTGCTCCAAGAGCTCGGCATGCTCCTCCTCGAAAACCGTCCCCACAGGGAAGGCGCGACGGAAGACGAAGTGGGAAATCGGACCGGCTACCAAAAGGTTCCACGGCAGCGCCATCACAAAATTATGCGGGATGTTGATCATCCAGATCGCGGGCACGGAATACAGGTTCGCAAGGATGCCGCCGGGCATGTGCGTCAGACCCTCGCAGGCACCGTACAGCGACATGATGATGACCATGGGAACGACCATGCAGGAGCTGACGGCGAGCGTCATGGCAAGCGGCGAGCTCTTGCCCGGCGTGACCAAGTACTTAAAGGCGAAACCCTTGGCGAGCGGGCTGGCGACGAACCAGTCGCAGCACATGGCAAAAATGTAGGCAACGGGGAAGCCGAGCCACGCAGCGGCAACGACCTCGCTGTTGATGGCCCCGTGCTGCAGGGCAACGTTGTAGATGCTCATCCAGAGCACCATGCAAAAGCACATGATAAAGGTGAACAGCAGGCTCTCTCGTTTGTTGATAGGCATAAAGGGCAGATTCCTCTCTGTGTTGTGCCGCGGCGCCACGCAACAAAAACGGGCGGGCAAGATGGAGCTGTTGGAACTTCATCTCGCCCGCCCGTGTTACGCGCGTCTGCGACTACTTATGTGGTGGAACCAGCCTAGCACGAAACGCATGCGCTTCGTAAGCGTTGAGTTTATGAAGATGCAGGGCACCAATAATCCCCCGACCCCATAAGTTGCGGTGGAATACGGACTGTTTTGACCCTTTAAGCAGCAATTCAGTCCCTATTTCACCGCAACTCATTTGGTGCAAAGTAACCTGTCCCCCTTGCACCAATTAGCTGGTGTGGCGCCAGCGAGGGTCGGTGAGCGTACGCGCCACACCCAGCCCAACGGGCAGAAACGCTACGATGAGCACTGCGCGCACAAACCAGCCGAGCATATTGACTGTGTCGAAGGTGCACATGTAATACATAGAGCGATAGAGATACAGACCGGGCACCATAATGACAATCGAAGGCACCGTGAGGGCGATGCGCGGGTAGGTAAGCTTGACTTCGGCCAAGCTTGCCAGCAGACCCGATACGAGCGCGCCGATAAACGCTGCTGCCTCGGGAGGCATTCCCGTGCTGAGGCCCAGGAAGGGAATCATCGTCGGCGCATCGACAAGGGTCAGACGCAGGGTATTGGACACGGCGCCGATCAGCCCAGCTGCCGCGGCCATCTTTACCGGGCTGTTGAACATCACCGAGAAGCCGAATACACCGACAAAACTCATCGCCACGCGCAAGAGCGTGAGAGACAACGGTGAGAGGCCGAGCGGGGCGAAGTCATCCGGCGCCAGTCCCACGCACTCGGCAACCATCCAACCTACGAGCGTCGCCATCACAATAATCGATACGGCATATGACAGACGTTCGATACCGCTTCGCATGTCAAGCTTGGCGATGTCGAGACCTGCCGTAATGAGCGGAAAGCCGGGAATCACAAAGAGCATGGCGCCGATATAGCCTTCTTGGTGCGACATTGCCCCCGGTATGACCTGGCCAAGGCCGAGCAATGCCAGCAGATACGAAACGCAAGCGAGCGCAACGCCGGTCGTCAGCGCACTGAACTGACCAAGGCCTTGCTTGAGAATATGGGAGCGGGCAAAGTTGCCGACACCCGCGCCCACGAACGCGCATGCCATCTCAATAGGACCGCCACCAAGTAAAAAGACAAAGGCGCCACAAGCACAGGCCGCCGCAAGGCCCTGTTGCCAAGGCGCGTAATCAGGTTTTGAACTCTCAACGGTCTTGAGCATCTCGTGATACTCGTGCACCGTGAAGCGACGACCATAGGTCTCGATTTCTTTGAGGAAACTCTCCATCATCCAAATGCGATGAGTATTGACGCCGGTTGTCGGCAAGCTGACAACCTCATTAAAGCAGTGACCATCTTCGATGCAAGTACACTCAAACGACAGGAGACTTAAGTCAACGTGGATGGTCACACCGAGTACGGCGGCGACGCGATTCATGGTATCGCGAACACGCCAGGCACCCGTTCCGCTCGCGAGCATAAGCATACCGGTGCGGCAGATGATGGATGATTTATCGGTGAGCGGCGCATCGACGGCAAGTTCATCGCCTGCCGTCACGATCTGGTGCCAGTCAGTTTTCATATGGAGCGCGCCGGCACGGACACCGTGGTGCATGGGGGCTCTAGAAAGCAGCGAGTCAAGGCGCGAAGGCTGCGAGGGCTCCGCCGATTCGCCCTCGTCCTCGTCGGGCTCTTCATCGACCAGATCAAAGGAATCAAGCGGCGCTGGCTCGCGACGGTCGATCAGCTCCTCGTCCTCATCATCAAAGTAATTGAACTGATCGAGCATGTCCTCTTCGATTGAACGCTCGCTCGCGTCGTCCATATAGACGCTCCCTTCTTACCGACTAACCCCCATCCTAGGCAGCAACGGCTAAAGGAAACATAAAAGAGACGGCTGTCATGCATGGAAGGCGCAAACCCCCAATGCGTCGGTAGATCCCCAACGACTAGGACTGTCCCCAAGTGCCGGCAGAAAAGGAACGTCCCTAAGTGCCAACCAGGGCAACACCGCAGATAGAGGACGGACAGACACTATGACCCAATCCGAGGGCACTAAAAAGATAGGAGCCCCCGCTCGT
>USKV01000026.1 GCA_900555355.1 uncultured Collinsella sp. | reverse complement strand
GCCAAAGATCTCTCGGCCGATCGCCGTAGTTTGGTCGACGCAGCGGCCATAAGAGCGGCGAAGGTTGTCGTACGCGAGAAGCGATTCGTTCTCGACCGGCACGGGAACATGGTGCACGTAAACGGTGACATGGCGTTCGTTCAGGTGCTCGAAAAAGCTCGAGAAGACCTGGTCGTCGAGATAGCGCTTGCCGTAGTGAGCGCAGAGCTGCACACCCGCAAAACCATCGTCGAGCCTGCGATCGAGCTCCTCCAAATTCGCTTTGGTGCCAAAGGGCGGCACAGCGACAAGCGGAATCAGACGGCCACTTGACGCCTTCGCGTCAGCAGCCATACCGTCGTTGAAACGCCGGCACATCTCGAGCGACATCCACTCGTGACAACCGGGGAGCTTGAGGATCGCCTTGTCGACCCCCGCCTCGTCCATGTCTGCCAGACGCTTCTCAAGGGTGTAGTCTCCCTCGATATAGTTGAGGCCTGGGAAGCCAGCGGGCTTTTCGATCACAATCTGTCGCTTGCCCGTGGGGCTTACGGTCAGGTAGCCCTCGGTGTCGTAAGCGCGGGGCACCTCGGCCAAAAACTGTTCACAGAGTGTCTCGTCATGGAAGATGCGCTCGTCAAACCAGTAGGAATTTGCATCGATAATCATTGGTGGGGACCGCCTTTCATCTTGTCGAGAACATTCTAAAAAAGCGGACACACGGACATCAATTCCAGTTGAAGCACACTGTATTCCATTTTGGAATATAGTTTTCCGTTCACACGCGATTCCCACTCGCCCAAACGATCGAGACGCCGACAACGCGAGCTTTAACAGAAAACGGGCGACCCGAATCTGTTACGGGCCGCCCGTTAAATGACAGACTATCTCTGTCGTTATGATTGACGGTAATGGTCAAAGAAGTCGGCGAGGTCTTCAAGGGACTCTTTGAGTACTTCCATGCGCGGCAGGTACACGATGCGGAAGTGGTCGGGCTCAGCCCAGTTAAAGCCGCCGCCGCGCGTGATGAGGATCTTCTTCTCGTGCAGCAGGTCAAGGGCAAACTGCTCGTCATCGGTGATGTTGAACTTCTTAACATCCATCTTGGGGAAGATATAGAACGCCGCGCGCGGCTTGACCACCGAGATGCCATCGATCTTGTTAAGCGCCTCATACACAAAGTTGCGCTGCTCGTAGACACGGCCGCCAGGACGGATGTAGTCGTTGACGGACTGATGGCCACCGAGTGCCGTCTGAACGATCGATTGAGCCGGCACGTTGGAGCACAGGCGCATGTTAGAGAGCATGTTGACGCCCATGATGAAGTCGCTCATGCAGCGCTGGTTGCCCGAAAGCACCATCCAGCCAATACGGTAGCCCGCGATCATATGCGACTTGGACAGACCGCTAAAGGTAACGCAGGGCAGATCGGGAGCGAGCGAGGCAATGGAGACGTGCTCGTAGCCGTCCATGCACAGGCGGTCGTAGATCTCATCGGCAAAGATCATGAGCTGGTGCCTGCGCGCAACCTCAACGATGCCCTCGAGCACCTCGCGCGGATAGACGGAACCCGTGGGGTTGTTGGGGTTGATGATGACGAGGGCCTTGGTCGCGCTCGTGATCTTGGACTCCATATCCTCCAGGTCGGGATACCAATCCGCCTGCTCATCGCACAGATAGTGCACGGGATGACCGCCGGCAAGGGTCGCGCACGCCGTCCACAGTGGGTAGTCGGGGCTGGGGATCAGAATCTCGTCGCCGTTGTCGAGCAGCGCGTTCATCGAAAGCTGAATGAGTTCGGACACGCCGTTGCCCGTGTAGATGTGCTCCATCTGAACGTTGGGCAGGCCTTTGATCTGCGAATACTGCATGATCGCCTTGCGCGCAGAAAACAGGCCGCGCGAGTTGGAATAGCCTTCGCAGTCGGGCAGCTGCTGGCGCATATCCTTAATGACCTCATCGGGCGTGCGGAAACCAAAGGGCGCGGGGTTGCCGATGTTGAGCTTGAGAATACGCTCGCCCTCGTCCTCCATACGGGCGGCCTCGTCGACGACGGGACCGCGCACGTCATACAGGACATTCTCGAGTTTGGTGGATTTAGAAAAAGTACGCATGGTGGTGCTCCTTGGAATTTGAGCCGTGGGACTAGGTTCGGATTTGGCAACGTTATGGGACGAGGACGTCTCGCCTTGATCGGCGTCACTGGCGAGCAGCCAGGAAACATCGACCTCCAAAATGCGGGCGAGCAGCTCTGCCACATCGCGCCGCGGGATCGTCTTGCCGCTCACATATTGGCTCATCTGACTCTTGCCGAGTTTTTTGCCGAGCACCTCCGATGCGCGGATTACGTCCGACTGGCGAACGTCGCGATCGGACATGGTCTGTCGCAGACGATCGCTAAACGTCTCTTGGGCCACAGGAACCTCCTTGCTGGCAAAGTTCAATTTATAGAACACGAATTGAACCAAGGTTCAATTTAGCAAGCAGTATAGCGCGGCGCATTATCTGGAAGTTCAATTTCACAAGAAAATGTACCGAACCCCGAGAATCGTCCCGAGGTGGACAACGGGCACGCGCTTTTAGAGATATTCGAGGAAACGAGCCGCCGCGAGCGAAACGTCGGCGGTGCGGTATATGGCGTTGATCTGCCGATGGAGACGTCCCTCGAGCGGGCGCACGGCGACATCGAACTGGCAGCGGCGCAAGATGAGCGCGGGAAGAATGCTCACGCCCAGGCCGTCCTCGACCATGGCCATAATCGCATAGTCATCCCAGGTCGACAGCTTGGAGCGCACCGTCAGCCCCGCCCGACGGAACAGCGGCGTAATCTCGTCGTCGCTACCGCGTTCCAGCAGAATAAACTGCTCGTTGGCCAAATCGACAAGGGAAACGACCTCCGCGGTGGCAAGCAAAGAGTCTGCCGGCACTACTGCCATCAACTCGTCGCGCACCAAAGACCGCGATGCCATGCCGTTTTCTCGGGGCTCACGCGGGATAAAGCCCAGGTCGCAGCGGCCTTCCGCCACCCATTGCTCAATCTCGGAGTAATCGCCCATCAGCAACTCATAATCGACGTCCGGATGATCGACGCGAAACCGCGCGATCACCGGCGGCAGTACATGGGTCGCCACACTCGAAAACGTACCGATACAGATCTTGCCACGCATGAGCCCTCGCATCTCGTCCACGCGTCGCTGCAGACGGCCAAACTCTTCGCATAACGCCTCGACCGCCGGCATGACCTGCCGCCCGTCGGCAGAAAGCACCACGCCCTCGCGGCTGCGGTCAAGCACCTTAAAACCCCAGTCTGCCTCAAGGTCGCCCACCATGCGGCTCACGCCCGACTGCGAATAGCTCAGGCGCTCGGCGGCGCGCGTAAAACTGCCGGCGCGCACGGTCTCGAGCAGCACCTGCATCTTTTGAATATTCGTTTCCACGGCACCCCTCCACCTTTGCATGAGTTTTTGTCATGTTATCCATGCATTATATTCGCTTTTCTTCTAAAGCCAGTTCACCCATAGTGAACATGCTCGGATATAGAAGGGACGGAAGCGCATGAACAACGGACTGTTTACGTACTTAGCAGCATTGCTATTGTTTGGCTCCAACGGCATCATCGCCGCTGCCATCGCGCTGCCGAGCTCCGATATCGTGCTCCTGCGCACGTTTTTGGGCGCACTCTCGCTTGTCACCATTCTCGCCATCACCCAACGCCATAAGTTGCAGGCGCCATCTCGCCCCCGCGAAGCCGCAGCCCTCCTCCTCTCGGGAGCTGCGCTGGGCGCCAGCTGGATTTTTCTGTTCCGCGCCTACCAGACGGTCGGCGTCGGCGTATCCTCGCTGCTGTACTACTGCGGCCCCATCATTGTCATGGCACTCTCCCCGCTCATCTTTGGCGAAAAGCTGACCGGCGGCAAAATCGCCGGCTTTATCGCCGTTGCTTGCGGTGCTTTTCTCATTGCAGCGCAAGGTCTAGGCGGCAATATGCCCATTGCAGGTATCGCCTGCGGCATCGCCTCGGCATTTTGCTATGCGCTGATGGTCATCGCTAGCAAGGGCGCGCCACACATCGAAGGCCTCGAGAACTCCACGCTCCAGGTGAGTGCCGCCTTTGTAACCGCGTTGATCCCTACGCTCTTCACGCAAGGTGCCCCCTCGTTCCTCTCCCCCAGCATTGCCGCCGGCATCGATTGGCGCGCCGTTGCCATGCTCGGCATTGTCAACACCGGACTCGGTTGCCTGCTCTACTTTAGCGCCGTCGCCAAACTGCCTGTGCAGACCGTCGCCGTTGTCGGCTACCTCGAGCCGCTTTCGGCGGTCGTGTTCTCCGCCGTCCTTTTGGGCGAAGCCATAACACCGGTCCGTCTGATGGGTGCCGCGCTTATCATCGGCGGCGCGATTTTTTGCGAACTCGCCGGCAAACGCGCAAACACCAAGGCTGGCATCGCCCAGACAGCACGTGCTTAATAGCCCCTGCTCTGAAATACTACCTGCGTACATGAATAATCCCCAGATGGGGATTATTGTCTAAAACACCCCGATGTGCCAAACTGCTCTTATATGTATAAAGATGGCATAAAGGTCTACTGCTCTTTGCAGAGGCCAGATGTCCAAGGGAGTCCACGTGGCACAGAACAAGCTGGAGGCAAGCCTCCAAGACCAGCGTAGTCAAGGCGGGCATGGAGCCATTCCCCTCTCCGCTGGCATGCTGCTCGTAACGCTCGGCGTCGTCTACGGTGACATCGGCACGAGCCCCATGTACACCATGAAATCAATCGTCGCCAACAACGGCGGCATCGGCACCGTCAGCGAAGATATGATCCTTGGCGCGCTTTCGCTCGTCATCTGGACCATGACGCTCGTGACCACGGTCAAGTACGTGGTAATCGCCATGAAGGCCGACAACCACAACGAAGGCGGCATCTTCGCCCTGTTTAGCCTGGTACGCAAGGTGGCACCGTGGCTGATTCTCCCCGCCATGATCGGCGGTGCGGCGCTGCTCGCCGACGGCATCCTCACCCCCGCGGTCACGGTCACCACAGCCATCGAGGGTCTGCGCACCATCGAGTGGGGCCACGCGCTGTTGGGTGACGGGCAAACTAACGTCATCATTATTACCATCATCATTATCTGTGGCCTGTTTGCCATGCAGCGCGCTGGCACCTCGTCAATCGGCAAGCTGTTCGGTCCGCTCATGACGCTGTGGTTCCTGTTCCTGGCAGGCGCCGGTCTATTCAACATGCTCGGCAACCTGTCCATCTTGCGCGCGCTTAACCCCATCCGCGGCGTCATGTTCCTGTTCTCGCCCATCAACCACTCGGGCATCATGGTGCTCGGCTTCGTCTTCCTGTCGACGACCGGCGCCGAGGCGCTCTATTCAGACATGGGCCACGTGGGCAAGGCCAACATCTACGCATCCTGGCCGTTTGTTAAAGCGGCGCTTATCCTTAACTACCTGGGTCAGGGCGCTTGGCTGCTCGCCAACAATTCCAATCCCCAGTTGCTCGTGATGGATATCGTCAACCCGTTCTATATGATGCTCCCCGAGCCCCTGCGCCCCTTTGCCATCGTGCTTTCGGCCGTAGCGGCCATCATCGCCTCGCAGGCGCTCATTACCGGCTCGTTCTCGCTGGTATCCGAGGCAACGCGTCTCAACCTTATGCCGCATCTGCGCATCCACTACCCCAGCGACACCAAGGGCCAGCTCTATATTCCGCTTGTCAACAACATCATGTGGGTCGGCTGCATCTTCATCGTGCTGTTGTTCCAAAACTCCGAGCGCATGGAGAGCGCCTATGGCCTCGCCATCACCGTGACCATGCTCATGACCACCACACTGCTGACGAGCTATATCGCCGGCATCCTCAAGCACAAGCTGGGTGCCTGCGTCTTCGCCCTGCTCTTTGGTGCCATTGAGCTGTGCTTCTTCGCCTCGTGCCTCACTATGTTCTTTGACGGCGGCTACGTCATGATCTTCCTGGCCGCGCTGCTGTTCGGCCTTATGTATGTGTGGCGCCGCGGCACCGCCATCGAGCGCACGCAAACGATCCTGCTGCCCGTCTCCAAGTACATCGATCAGCTCAACCGCCTGCGCAACGACGAGACCTATCCCGTGCTCGCCGACAATCTGGTATTTCTCACCAACAGCCCCGACCCGCTCACGCTCGACCGCGACGTGCTTTATTCCATCCTGGACAAGCACCCCAAGCGCGCCAAGGCATATTGGTTCATCAACGTGCACGTTACCGACGAGCCCTATACGCATGAGTATTCCGTTGAGACCTTTGGCACAGACTTCCTGTTCCGCGTGCGCTTGGACCTGGGCTTTAAGGTCAATCAGCGCATCAACGCCTACCTGCGCCAGATCGTTGGCGACCTGATGGCATCGGGTGAGTTGCCACCGCAGCATCACACCTACTCCATCTACGAGACACGCGGCAACGTGGGCGACTTCCGTTTTTGCATGCTGCGCAAGATGCTTGCCCCCGAAACGGACATCAACCGCAACGACCATCGCGTCATGGCCATCAAGTACGCCGTCCGCCGCGCCTGCGGAAGCCCGGCACGTTGGTATGGCCTCGAGAACTCGGCCATCATCATCGAGTACGTGCCGCTGTTTGCCCGCATGCGCCCGGCCGTTAAGCTCGTGCGCACCCAGGTGCCGCTCGAGGTTCAGATCGAAGAGGCCGAGGAAATGGAAGTCGACATCTTCTCGGACGACCTGGTCAACGGCAACGAGGCCGGCAAGAGCATGAACGTCGATCCCACCGAGCTGCTCGAGAGCGTCGCCGATACACCCGAGCAACAGCAACTCGACGGACTCGAGAGCACCCAGCTCAACGACGCCAACTTCTAGCGACGTCACAAATCAACGACAGCGGCCCTGCACCTCACGAGAGACGCAGGGCCGCTTTGCATTGCAGCAAAGCTAACGACTACGAACGACGCGGCTCGGGAACCACAAGCCTATCGGGGCTTGCGCCCTCGGCATCCATCAGGCTCACGTAGCGAATCGACGGATCCCCATACATCGCGTAGTAATAATTGCCCGTGCGCGCGCTAAAGCATCCGGTGTAGATAGTCTTCTCGAACTTGCCATCGCCCATCCTGGACGCTCCCTCGATCATCACCACGCCCTCGAGCGAGCGGAACATGCGAACGACGTTTTCGGTCTCGCTCTCCTTTTGCGGGTAATTGGCATTGAGGTACGCCGCCTTTACAAAACGGCTCGGCGAATAGCAGTCACCCGGAATACCGCGCATGCCGGCACCCGCGCCATAGGGCTTGAGCTCGGCGCCACGCCATGTCGCCGTCTGCGGAAAATCGCTTGTGGCGGTGATATAGGTGCGCAGGTTTTCCATGTGCCACGGGAAGGTCGGCTGGTTGGCAAGGGTGTCGACCGGATCGTCGTATACATGCAGGCCGTCAGCCATCATCTCGACCACGATGCTGCGCTGGCTGTCGCCGATAATCCAATGGAGCAGCGACACGCCCAGCCCCTCTCCGGCAGATTTGGCGACAATCACCGTGTCGCGCAGCGCGGCCTCGACCTCATCGACCGTCGAGAACGTCGCTGCCACCCACAGGGGAAACTCATAGGCCGCGATATTGGTCTTACCGTCGACAGGGCCCTCGGCATACTCGGCATAACCCGGAAAATTGAGGCCCGCTACGGCGAGGCCCGCATCGTTGCCGCAATCGAAGAACATAGGGTAGTTCTTGTAATCGATGCACATACCGATCACCGCGTGTGCCGCTGTCGCGTCGTCGATAAACGAATACGGAATGTGGAACCCGCGCGGCATCACGCGAACCTGTTGGCCGTAGTCAAAGCTCCAGTCGAGGTTGCGGCCTAGATACATGTGGCCAGAATTATCGGTAAATCGAATACTCGTGCACATAGCGCCTCCTAGCTTTACGTTCTTGCTAATTTCATTGTCTCCAAACAAAAAGGCGCTAAACACAAAAGCCCGGACATGACAACAATGTCATGCCCGGGCCAAAAGCACAGGTTCAATCCCCGATCAAATCACTCTAGACAAGTTTGCCGAGACAATGGTCAATCATGTGTTGAATCATTTGAGCCTCGAAGCCCACAAAGTCCTGCTTGTGCTCACGCATCTTGCCGTCGACAATCTGGTCAAAGGCAACCTTGCACTTGATATAGCGCGTGGACTTGGTGACCTCCTCGTGCGTCAGGCAGCTCTCCTCCATCTTGCTGGCGCCCAGGCCAAACACCAGACGGGGGTTGTAAAGCACGTGGGGCTCACCGGCGTCGTCCAGATAGACGCAGACCTTCTTGGTGACGCCGATCTGGTTGGCGGCAAGGCAGCCGGCATCGTCGAGCGACTTGATGGTATCGATCAGGTCCTGAGCAACCGACTCGTCCTCGACGGTCGCAACCTCGCAACGCTGAGACAAAATAGCCTCGTCGTGGCAGAGCTCTTTAATCATACGTTCCTCCATAGGGGTCGTTGTAACTGCTTAAGTATACGGTACCCACACATTTTCATGCGAAAAATACCGTCCGTCTGCTACAAAGCGCCGAACATCAACATGCGAGGAACAACAGCGTCGTAAAGGGGCTATAGTGGGTGAGTTCGTGTCAATCGGCCTAAACTCGGGGCCGAACAAGGAAAGGGTATGCATGGACGAACTATTTCACGTCAGCGAGCGCAAGTCCACAATCGGGACCGAACTTCGCGCTGGCCTGACAACATTCCTGGCGATGGCCTACATCATCGCCGTCAACCCCGCGGTGCTCTCGGGCGCTGGCATCGATGCGGGAGCGCTCGCCTGCGCCACCTGCCTGGGCGCCGGCATCATGACCATCTGCATGGGCATCTTCGCCAACCGCCCGCTCGCCTGCGCGTCGGGCTTAGGCGTCAACGCGATGATCGCCGGAATCACCACCACCGTCTGCGGCGGTGACTGGCACGTGGCCATGAGCGTCATCTTCCTCGAGGGCGTCGTCATCTTGCTGCTCGTGCTTTGTGGCCTGCGCGAGGCCATCATGGACGCCATCCCGGTTGTCCTGCGTCACGCCATCTCGGTGGGTCTGGGCCTGTTTATCGCCATGATCGGCCTGTGCGACGCTGGCATCATCACCGCTGGCGCCGGTACGCTCGTCGGCCTGGGCGACATCGCCTCCCCCACCTTTATCGTCGGCATCATCTCCATCGTCGTGACGGTTGCCCTGGCTTCCCGCAACGTGCCGGGCTCGCTGCTCATCGGCATCATCGTCGCCGTTATCGCCGGTATCCCGCTGGGCGTCACCCACGCCCCCGAGGGCCTCATCGCCCCGCTCGACTTCTCGAGCATCGGTGGCCCCATCGCCGACGCCGGCGGCGTGCCCGCCATCGTCAAGGTCCTTACCGACCCCACGCTCCTCGTCATCTCGTTCTCGCTGCTCATGAGTGACTTCTTCGACACCATGGGCACCGCGATGGCCGTGGCCAAGCAGGGCGAGTTCCTCACCGACGACGGCAACGTCGAGGATATCAAGGAGATCCTGATCGTCGACTCCGCCGCCGCTGCTGTGGGCGGTTTCATGGGTGTCTCCTCCATCACCACCTTCGTCGAGTCCACTTCCGGCGCCGCTGACGGTGGCCGCACGGGCCTCACCTCCGTCACCACCGGCGTGCTGTTCATTCTCGCCGCGTTCTTCTCCCCCATCGTCACCATCGTTTCCAGCGCCGCCACCTGCGGTGCTCTGGTCTACGTCGGCTACCTCATGATGAGCGAGGCCTCCGAGATCGACTGGTCCGACGTGTCGCAGGGTTTCCCGGCGTTCATGATTGTCGCCGGCGTGCCCTTCACCTACTCCATCTCTGCCGGCATTGGCCTGGGCTTTATCGCCTACGTGGTCGTCGCGCTCTTTAAGGGCGAGGCCTCCAAGATCAAGCCGCTCATGTGGATCGCAGCCCTCGCCTTCCTCGTCTACTTCTTCGTGGCGTAACGGCATAGTCTGCTAAAGCAAAACAACAAGGCGCGGAATCGCATCGAGCGGCTCCGCGCCTTTCTTTTAGCGTCTGCCCCCGTGTCAGCGTGCGACAATTGAGGCTGTCAATTATCACAACACTGAGAGAAGCCTGCCTTGGAAGCGCATCATAAGCAGATAACCGTTTATTCGAATCATACGGAAAGCGCGCCTGTCATCTACCTTCCTGTGGTCGTGGGCGACGGCAGCGAGGTTTATAAGTGTTGCCGAGAGCTCGACTGTCCGCCATTCGCCCTCGTCACCATTGGCGAGCTCGATTGGAATCGCGAGCTGAGCCCCTGGGCATGCGACGGGACCGTACGCGATGCCGAGCCTTTCGGCGGCCAAGCTGCCGATTTTCTTGATGAGCTGCTGAATCAGATAATCCCCCAGGTCGAGTCGTCGCTTCCTCAGCCGCCCACCCGGCGCGGCATTGCCGGTTACTCGCTCGCGGGCCTCTTCGCACTCTGGTCCCTCTGGCAAACCGACGCCTTTGACCGCGCCGCGAGCGCATCGGGGTCGCTATGGTTTCCCGACTTTGTCGACCGTGCCAGCACGGCCCCTTTTGCCGGCAGCCCGCAAGCCGTCTACCTGTCACTCGGCAAAAAGGAAACCAAGACGCCCAACCGCATGATGCGGCATGTACTCGACGACACACGCGCGATGGAAGCGTTGCTCGTCGAGTGCGGCATTCCAACAACGCTGGAGCTCAACCCCGGCAATCACTTTGCCCAAACCGACTTACGCATGGCCCGCGGCATCCACTGGATACTGACACATTAAAAATGGTGCCCACACGCATATACGCATGGGCACCATATCTTGTTTTAGCTGAACGCAGCTGCTACTCAGCAGCCTCCTCAAGCTCGGAGACATCAAACTCAAAGTCGTTACCCGGCAGGATGGCGTTGAGCACAATGCCCACCAGTGAGCCCACGGCAATGCCGGACAGCGAAATGGTCACGCCGCCCAGCTCCAACACGATGGCGCCGGCGGTGCTGTACGCGATGCCGAGCGAAAGCACGATGGCGCAACACGCGGCAATTCGAATTACGTGCTGGTCGAACACGCGCGTCAGGGCGAGCACGCCGGTGTTCTCACCATACGTAGTGTTGGCCGGAGCGCCAAAGAGCGAAGCCAGAATCGTGGCAAGGCCGTCGCCGAGCAGCGTGCGATGCAGACCGGGATCGGCAATGTAGTTGCGCTCGCAAGTCGAACCGATAGCAGAGATATCGCCGATATGCTCCATCATTGTTGCAATTGAAATAGGAACAAGAGCGATGATTGCAGAGATTGCTTTGCCGCCGTCGTGAACACCGCCAAATACGGTTGAACTCCATTCGATAGGGAATCCAATCCAAGCAGCTTCTTTAACACCTGTGAAGTCAATTGCAAAGCTTTCAACTCCGCCGATGTTACCTACAACAACTGCTGTAAGATATGCGCCGATTATACCGAGTAAAATAGGAATAATCTTAATCATACCTTTACCGAAAATGTTAAAGATAATAACAAGAACGAGTGCTATAACGGCAAGCCACCAGTTTTTCGTACAATTGTTTACTGCTGACGGTGCAAGTCCCAAGCCGATAGCAATGATAATCGGTCCTGTAACTACAGGCGGGAAAAGTTTCATAATCTTATTAATACCGACTGCTTTAATCAATGCGGCAAGAATGAGATAAATAAGACCTGCACACGCTACGCCGAGGCAAGCATAAGGTAACATTTCTTTATTAGCCGTTCCGTCCTTAGCCATCGGTGCTACTGCTGCATATCCGCCTAAGAATGCAAATGACGAACCAAGGAATGCCGGTACCTTAAATTTGGTAAGACAGTGGAACAAAAGAGTACCTAAACCTGCAAAAAGAAGAGTAGTGGAAATAC
>USKV01000025.1 GCA_900555355.1 uncultured Collinsella sp. | reverse complement strand
CCGACGCCATTCCCGTCGAGGTCGGCGGCAAGATCAAGACCATCTCGGTCGCCGAGGAGTTCGCCCAGGCCATCTCCGCCGTTTACCACGAGGAGCCCGTCTCCACGCTCGTCGGCGGCGATTTCGCGCTGTAGCCTGCCGCGCATCATCTTTGATGCTTTTAAAGGGTCGGAAGCGAGCTTCCGACCCTTTTTCTATCCCTCGCCAACCTTCCCTGGACAATTAGTTCAGATACGTTTTTTTAAAGCTCCAAAGGACCGTTCGGAGCCTTCTGAGCTCCCCAGCGGATGCCATGCCGTCCAAATCTCATCGTTCTCGAGTACAACCGCTGCATATTTACCCTCAAATCGCCCTCAAGGGCCTTAGACACGCCTCGAACGCCCGCCGCCTTATACGTATCTGAACTAACTGTCCAGTAGATATCGTCAACCTTCGCGGCAGAGCTCAATTTCCTGTAATCCCCTCGACCGATTCCACCGATTTCATAACACCCAGCCGTTCATGGCGCGCAGCGCCCCGCTGAGCGAAAAGAACGGTATGGCGGTCGCATTCTGCCTCCAACTTAGTACGTTATAGCTATGACGACCGTGATTTCACATTTCTCCGCCCTCCGCGCAATTCGTCGCGCACGACGGGCGTACTCTGCCCTACCCTGGGACTTTGTTGATAGTGAACAGCAAGCACAGGCCTTGGCTAGCTGCATTCCCAATAATGACGCAATCGACTTTGGCGCACTTTCGATACTCGATGCCTGGAATGAAGATGATTCCGAACTACTCGATCTTCTCGTTTCAGACGAAGACAACAGACGCCCCGACAAGCGACTTCTTCAGCATATTCTCTCCGCTCCGCTTCCTGAAGGTGCAATTATGCACGTCGAGGCCGACATCTACGCAACGTCTCCTGCCGTGACAGCCATGCTTTGTTCCAAAAATGAATCAGTCGCCAAAACCTTGATGCTTCTCATGGAACTGCTCGGAACCTACTCCCTTCCTCCCGGGGCAACATACCCCATTGCCCATGACGACATCTGGCCCAAGGGCGATGGCTGCGCAGCGACGGGCGATCTTGATTGCTTGGGCAACCAGTCGGTGGTCGAGCAACAGAACGAAACCCGCTATGAACAGGCACACTACAAATGCGAGCCCGCCACAACTATCGAAGAGCTTGAGGCGGTTGCACGCTTCGCCAAAAGTAGCTCATACACATCGTTTCGCACGGCAGTCAAACTTGCCCGACCCGGATCTGCATCCCCAGCCGAATCCCTAATGTTTGCCGTTCTCGGAGCACCCATGCGCTTTGGCGGTTTCGGGTGTTGCAGCCTACCTATGGGAGGCTTGCTACTCAACTATCGAATCGACTTCGACACTCTTGCGGTCAACATGTCCTCGGGCATCCCCTATGCCATCTGCGACCTATATTGCCCGGCAGCCGGAGTCGACAACGAATACAACGGAATTGGGCATGAGCTTCAAAACGCTCGCATCCACGATGGCAATCGAAATAATGGCCTCAAGGCAATGGGCATCCACGTCCTGGTTATCAATCGCGACCAAATGAAAGACCTTGTTGCACTCGAAGCCTTCGCCCAAACGATGCATCGACTCGCGGGAGTCCGATTCCGATACCGTATCAAGGGCTATCGCAAGCGTCAGGCCGCTTGGCTCAACGCTCTGCGGGCCGGAATCGGCCTTGCACCGGTCTAAACGGCGAATCACCCGTGCGCCGTCAAACAGGGCTGGACAGTTAGTTCAAATACGTATAACTAGACATATTGAATTAGGCTGTTTTGCAGCTATCTCTATACCATTCGCCCTATTTGAAGGCAGGGTAGACTTCAAAACAGCGCCATATGGACTAACTAAAGCTCCGAAACAACGTATCGGCATTGAATTGAGCACTTCGAGTCCTTAGAACTTATACGTATCTGAACTAACTGTCCACCTCGGATTTCGACGGGCGTCCAAACGCCCCCAAACAACCTCAATCGCCCTCCATTTGACAGCGGCAACAGGGTCGCTCACCATAGCAGGCGACAAATCAACGAAAGGATAAACATGGCAGCTGCACAGCCGCTTAAGATTCGCATGGTTGCCGGACTTGGCAACCCTGGCGATGAGTATGCCGAGACCCGCCACAACGCTGGCTTCAAAGCGATCGACGAGTTGGCCCGTCAGGCCGGCGTCACGTACTGGAAAAACCAAGCAGGCGCCGAGGTCGCGCTCATCAATATCAACGATGCTGAGGAAGAGGGTGGCAAGCGCCAGATTGTGCTGGTCAAGCCGCAGTCGTACATGAATACCTCGGGCGGTCCCATCTCCAAGCTCTGCCGCGAGTACAAGATCAAGGCCGAGGAGCTGCTCGTAATCCACGACGAGCTCGACATTCCCGCCGGCGACGTGCGCGTTAAGGTGGGCGGCGGCCATGCCGGTCACAACGGCCTGCGTTCCATCATCGACAAGATGGGCAGCCGCGACTTCAGCCGCATCCGCACCGGCATCGGCAACCCTCCCGGCAAGATGGCCGTCGCTGACTACGTGCTTAAGCAGCTGCGCGCCCGCGAGGCCGAGGATTTCCAGGACACCTGCGCCCGCGCGGCCGACGCCGCCGGCCTGGCGATCGTGCACGGCGTGGTCTATGCCCGCGACCATGTCAACGGCGCCGCCTCCGCCAACGGCAAGCACTAAAACCTATCATTTAGGAACAGGTTTATTTTGGCAGGTTTTACCTGCGGAAACGCCCCAGTTGCGGCATCGCAATCAACCGCGCGCCGACATACATGCATAGCACCCCAAATGGGGCCGGCCTCATCACAACCCGAGGCCGGCCCCATTTGCCGTTTTACCTGATAAAACCGACCAAAATAAACCTCACCCCATTTGGTAGGCCAAAGTGGATAAACCCTGCTCCCAACAGCCGAAGACACACGTAAGTGACATGTCCATGAGGGTATAATTTGCACCGTATGTCTGCACAACGCCTGTGCGCGTACGGTTTTATTCGGGCTACCGTCCATTTCCGTGGAGGCACGGTTCGGCGGCCCTAACAAGAGAGGGGTTCTATGTATAAGATCCTGGAGAAGACGCAGTTCTCGGAGAAGGTGTTCAAGTTCCGCATCGAGGCGCCTGCAATCGCCAAGCATGCGCACGCTGGACAGTTCCTCATGGTTCGCGCCAACGAGACGGGCGAGCGCGTCCCGTTTACCCTGGCCGGCTGGAACGGTGACGAGGGCTGGGTCGAGTTCATCTTCATGGTGATCGGCAAGACCACCGAAATGCTTTCCACCTACGAGGCCGGCGAGTCGCTGCGCGACGTCGTGGGCCCGCTGGGCGTTCCCACCGAGATGGCCGAGGGCCCCTGCGCCGTCATTGGCGGCGGCGTCGGCCTGGCAATTGCCTTCCCGGTCGCCAAGCACCTGGTCGAGACCGGCCACGAGGTGCACGCCATCATGGGCGCCCGCACCAAGGACCTCCTGCTCATGGAGGACCAGTTCCGCGAGCTCCTCGACGAAGATCACATCCACATCACCACTGACGACGGCTCCTACGGCGAGCAGGGCGTTGTCACCGCTCCGCTGGAGCGCCTGCTGCAGGACAAGGCCGTGAGCCAGGTCTTCTGCGTCGGCCCCGTTCCGATGATGAAGTTCTCGACCCTCACCGCCCAGAAGCACGACACCCCCATCACCGCGTCGCTCAACCCCATCATGGTTGACGGCACCGGCATGTGCGGCTGCTGCCGCGTCGAGGTGGGCGGCGTGACCAAGTTCGCTTGCGTCGACGGCCCCGACTTCGATGCCACCCTGGTCGACTGGGATGACCTTCGTGCCCGCCAGGCCGCTTACCGTTCCGAAGAGGGCGAGTCCCTCAAGGCCTATGAGGAAAAGAGCTGCGCATGCCACTAGTTAACGGTCGTTTCGTTGCCGATATGAAGTCGCCCCGCACCCCCGATAACGAGGAGCCGGCTGCCGAGCGCGCCTGCGACTTCCGCCCCGTCGACAAGGGCTTCACCGAGGAGATGGCGCTGGCCGAGGCCGAGCGCTGCCTCAACTGCAAGAAGCCGTTCTGTGTTGAGGGCTGCCCCGTCAACATCAACATCCCCCGCTTTATCGAACAGATCCGCGAGAAGGACTTCGGCGGCGCCCTCGATACCATCCGCGAGGACTCCATGCTTCCCGCCATCTGCGGCCGCGTCTGCCCGCAGGAGAATCAGTGCGAGGGCAAGTGCATCCGTGGTAAGAAGTCCGAGCCCGTGGCCATCGGCCAGCTCGAACGCTTCCTGGGCGACCGCCCCGAGCTCGCCTCCACGCCCAAGATGGCTCCCAAGAACGGCAAGAAGGTCGCCGTCGTGGGCTCTGGCCCGTCCGGCATCACCTGCGCCGGCGAGCTCGCCCGCAATGGCTTTGACGTCACCGTCTTTGAGGCCTTCTTTACCGGCGGCGGCGTGCTGGTCTACGGCATCCCCGAGTTCCGTCTGCCCAAGGCAGTCGTCAAGCGCGAGATTGACGGCCTGGAGGACATGGGCGTCAAGTTTGAGTACAACTCTGTCGTGGGCAACATGGCCACGGCCGAGGAGCTGTTCGAGCAGGGCTTCGACGCCATCTACGTGGCGACCGGCGCCGGCCTGCCCAAGTTCCTCAACGTCCCCGGCGAGAACCTGCCCAACGTCTTCTTCGCTAACGAGTACCTCACCCGCGTGAACCTGATGAAGGCCAACAAGTTCCCCGAGTACGACACCCCCACCAAGCACGGCAAGAACGTCGTCGTCTTTGGTGGCGGCAACGTGGCTATGGACGCCGTCCGTACCGCCAAGCGCCTGGGCGCCGAGCACGCCATCATCGCCTACCGTCGTACCGAGGACGAGATGCCCTGCCGTCGCGCCGAGCTGCACCATGCTAAGGCCGAGGGCGTCGAGGTTCTGCCGCTCGTTTCCCCGCTCGAGTTTGTCGCTGGCGAGGACGGCTCCGTGTGCGCCGTCAAGGTCCAGAAGATGGAGCTCGGCGAGCCTGACGAGTCCGGCCGTCGTCGCCCGGTGCCCATCGAGGGCGCCATCGAGGAGATTCCCTGCGACGTCGCAATCTCGGCTATCGGCACCAACGCCAACCCCTTCGCAAAGAAGATCGGCGGCAAGATGGAGCTCAACAAGTGGGGCTACATCGTTGCCGACGAGGAGACCGGCCAGACCACCGATCCCCGCATCTGGGCCGGCGGCGACATCGTCACCGGTGCCGCTACGGTCATTCTGGCGATGGGCGCCGGCAAGAAGGCCGCCGCTTCCATCACCAAGAGCCTGCTGGGCGAGTAATCACCCACAGCGCTAACCACCAAACGGCAAAGTCCCCGTCGAGCACAGGCCCGGCGGGGACTTTTTCTATGCCGACCACCCAACCACCACGATGGGGACAGGCACCTTTGTGGTGGTTGGGGGCCTGGTCGGCGAACCGATTCCGACGTTTGTCTCAATCTGTAACAGTTAGAGACCAAATTCCTCGCCACGTGTTACAGATCGAGACGTTAGGTTAGCGGCTGAACAGTTCGTCTCAATCTGTAACACCTAGAGCCCAACTATCAGGTTTGGTGTTACAGATCGAGATTTTGTAAAAGCCGAGAATGGGCGCTGCCACCAAAAGCCTAGCGCTTGCGGCGCTTGGTTGCGGCGATGCCGGCGGCGGCTACGGTTGCGCCGGCGATGCCTAGGGCGGCGACCGTCATCGCGGTGGTATCCCCCGTGGTAGCCAGGACAGCATCGCCCTTCTTGGCCTGCGTGGTTTTCTCTACCGTCTTGGTCGCGGTAGTTGTCGCGGCCGGCTTGGAGGCAGCAGTCGTGGAACTCACCTGAGTCAGCGTCACGGACGGCGTGCCAGTCTCACTTCCGCCGCCTGGCTGCGGCGTGGGAGCCGGGGTAGGCTCAGGCTGCGGCGTGGGCTCAGGCTCGACCGCATCTCCGGAGCTGATTACCACGCTGCGGGCAACCTCGTCGGAGGTCCTAACATCCTGGATAGTGGACGACCCGGCAGCACCGATGACGAGTCCGTTTCCCGTAGTTTCTCGCACAGTGCCGCCGGCGGGAGTCGTAACTACCGATCCGCCATCAATTGAGAGACAAGGGGCTGCATCACCTTGATTGACAGCGTAGATTGCCGCTGCATTACCCGACACCTCAACATTTGAATTAATGATGTCAATTCGAGGGATGGCGGACTGGGAGCCGGACTGGGAATATATTCCGTAGCCATGTTTACGACTGTGGCCAGTTCCGTCACCGCATCGAACTGTAAGGCTCGAATTCTCGACGAGCACCCGCGACACGCCGTCCTGCGCGCGCATCCAAACACCATCCAAAACCTCGACACTATCACTCGCCACGAGCGTAGCATCCGCCCCGTTGGTAATACTCAAATATGTATCCTTACCCCCGGACGAATACAGGGCGACCGACAACATGTTTGCATTACGCGCCGCCGCATCTAATTTTGCGTTATCCACCGCGATGCGGCCTCCATGCTCGGAGGAGATGTTTTCGGCATAGACTGCAACGGCATTGAGCCCCCCATTCGCCTCCGCCTCGACGTGGACGTCGGCGCCCTCGTTAATGGTTATGTTGCCTGCCCGCGTATGAATGCCGATGGTATGAGGCACTTTGTTCGTTGCCGTCACGTTAACGTTGGCACCGCGGATGTCCACGTCGCCGCCGGCCTTACCGTCCCCCGAAACCGCTATCGTATCGGTCCCGGCCGTCGCGTTGAGAGTCACGTCGCCCGAGATGGCGAGGCTACCGCACTCGACCTTAACAGCGCTCCTGCTCTTCTGTGGTTCGGCCGTCGCGTTGAGGGTTCCCTCCCCCGTGATGGCAAGGTTGCCGTCCTTGACCTCGATAGCGCTCTGCAAGGAATCGGCCGTTACGGTGTTGGTGCCCGTCACGCCGATATTGAGGTTGCCCTGAGCGCTGATACCGGCGCCGTTGTAGCCATTGAGCTTCATGTCGTCGGCGCCGTCCCAGGACCACGTTCCGGCCTCGTCGCCGGCGCCCTTGTTGTACTGCGTGCCGCCGACGTTGACCCATTTGGCGGCGAGCGCCACGCTGGGTAGCAGCAGCTGACCGACCATGAGCGCGCAAGCCCCCGCGCAGGCGAGCTTGGCGCCCACGCGACGCCACATTCCGTGAGAGAGCGCGCACGCGCGGCCGTGGTCGATTGGGTTGTCATGGATTTGCTTTCGCATATGAGCCTCCTTGTCGTAAGGGGTGCTTCTGTAACACCATGTTACGGGAAGATATCCGGATCCCGGGGCACAAATTCTCATGTGGCGCACCTGCCAGCGCAAAAGGCAACGAGCATGCGATTGCCAAGCGCGCCCCCCGAAAGGCCTGCCATCAATCCCTTTGTTGAGCCCTCTCATGCCCTCGCCAAACAGGCATGCTGGAGCATCGCGCTCGTCATGATTCTTGCCTGCTTGTTCTCGACCCTCGACAACGTGGTCACACTCTCCAACGCCCACGGCACCATTGCCGTGCAGACCTGGCCGCGCCTCTTTTTGGCGGCAAGCGGCCTTGCCGCCGGTGTTATCTTTGATCTTGCCGAGCGCCGCTACATGGGACTTGTCATGCTCGGCATCGCCGTGCTCTCGACCATTTCCATCCTGGCCGTGGAGGCCGGCGCCGATCCCAACCTGGGCCTTGTCGTCTTTTACCTGAGCTCGGGCTTTTTTGTCACGTTCTTTACCGCCACCTTTACGCAGTTGGCACCGCGCATGCATGCGCCCGCCCTCTGGGCCGGCATGGGACGCGCCGCCAACAATGCATGCGCGTTCACTACATCGGGCATCTCGCTTGCTCTCGTGACCTCGGGCAACGTTGCCCTCATTATGATCGGCGCGCTTGTACTGCTCGTCGCCGCCTGCGCGGCATTCGTGGCAGCCGGCCTGTTCCGCCTACCCCAAACCGAGCAGGAGCGTAAACATCAACAGCTTGCCGAGGAGGCGCTCGCCGCCCCCACCATCGAGGAGCAACGCCAGGCCTTCATCGCCAACCACGCTCTCACCCCGCGCGAAGTCGACGTGCTCATGGCCGTGACCCAGGATGAACGCCCGCTCAAGCAGGTCGCCGAGGAGCTCGGCATCTCGATGCGCATGGTACAGCGCCACCTGAGCTCTATCTACCAAAAGACCGACACGCAGACGCGCGCCGGTCTCGCCAAAGCCTTCCCCTCTGCCTAAAACAAAAACCACCACAAAGGTGCTGTCCCCTTTGTGGTGGTTTTGATCGGCTAGCCTTCGAGCTGCGCTACCTTGTAGCGGTAGGCAGCGGCGATGACGTCTTTGCAGCCTTCGCGGCCCAGCTTGGCGCGGTTGACGACGATGTCTTTACCGCTCGTCATCTTCCACTTGCCGGCACTGTAGCGCTTATAGAACGCCTCGCGCGCCTTCTGCTGCTGTTTGACCAGCTTGGCGCCCTTCTTTTTGTTAAGTCCGCGCTTCTTGCGCACAATCTCGACGCGGTCCTCAAAGGGAGCGGTCACCAACACGGCAATGTGGTTGGGGTTGTTACGCAACAGGTAATCGGACAGGCGGCCTTCGATAATGCAGCTCTCGGTCTCGCCCAGATCCAAAATCACCTGGCTCATCTTTTGGAACAACTTGTCCGAGTACGAGCGCGCATCGTAGCGGTCGGGCAGGAACGCCATGTTCTCCACGGCCAGGCGCTCGTCGTAGGCGGCCATCTTATCGAGCGACTCGCCCGCGCGCAGCGACGCACGCACCAGCAGCTCGTTATCGTACAGCGGAATCCCCAACTCGTCGGCAAGCATGCGACCAATCTCGTGGCCCTCGGCGCCAAAGTCGCGCGCGATGGTAATGACCACAGGATTCTTCTTGTTCTCCAGATCGCTCATCGCGATTCCTTTCTCTATGTGACAAAGGGGCTGTCCCTTTGCCACATTCTACGCTGCCACCATTCGCCTTTGATATGCGCGAACCAGCAACGAGATACCAAAGTTGAGCACAAAGTACATCGCAAACACCAGGCCGTAGAGCATAAGCACCTGCGACAGGTCGATCGCGTGGGCCATCACGACGTTTGCCGTGTACATGAGCTCGGCCACGTTAATGCCCGAAAGATACGAGCTGTCCTTAATGACGGTTGTGCACTGGCTAAACAGCGCCGGAATGATCGTCTTAAACGTCTGCGGCAGAATGATGTAGCGCATGGTGGCAAAGAAGCCAAAGCCCTGGCTCTGCGCCGCCTCAAACTGGCCGCGCGGAATCGAGTTGAGGCCGCCGCGCACAATCTCGGCCATAACAGCGCTGGTAAACAGCGTAAAGGCGATGGTCGAAATCACAATGTCCAAACCCTGCACCGTAAAGTAGATAAACAGGATCCACAGCAGGTTCGGCGTGCAACGGAACAGCTCGATATAGGCGCTCACCAAAATACGGAACGGGCGGGGCGCATAGCTTTTAACGAGCGCCAGCACCGTGCCAAAGATGAGCGAGAAAAAGATCGACAGCGCCGAGATCTCGATCGTCTTAACAAAGCCGCCCCAAATGTAGAGCAGGTTGGTCGCGTTGAAGATTTCCATGCGCTAGGCCTCCTCTACGTTGTCGAGCCCCAGCTCGGCCAGGCTCACGCCGCGCGGACGCTCCTTGGAGCGGCGCTCGAGCCACTGCACCAGCATGGCGAGCGGAAAGCAGATGATGAAGTACATAAGGCAGCAGACGATGTATCCCTGCAGGTAACCGTACAGACTCACAAAGTTGTCGGAACGGTACATAAGGTCGCCGCCGGCCACAAGCGCCAGCACCGACGTGTTCTTGACCAGGTTGAGTGCCTGGTTACACAGCGGCGGCAGAATGATCTTGAATGTCTGGGGCAGCACGATGTACCAGTACGCCTGCGCACGGGTGAAGCCCTGGCTCTGGGCCGCCTCCATCTGACCGCGCGGAACCGCCTCGATACCAGTGCGGATGACCTCCGAAATGTAGGCCGCGTGATACAGGCCCACACCCAAGAAGCCCAGCACGAACGGCGCGATGCGCACCGGCTGATCGGCACCGGTTATGGCCTGCAAAAACTGCGGACCGGCCATGTACATAAAGAGCACCTGCACGGGCAACGGGGTGTTCTGGTAAAACTCCACGTACACGCGGCTTATGGCGCGCAGCACGCGCGAGCGAGTGGTAGAGAACACGCCCAGCAGCGTGCCCAGTACCAGCGACAGCAGTAGACCGGCAACGACCACTTGCAGCGTCACGCCAAAGCCCTCCCAGAAGGGCCCCATGTTTTGAAATGTCGTCGACCAACGGTCGGCGTCAAATAATCCTTCGAGCATTTGATTCCTTCCTTGGACGATGTGCCTATACAAGACCCCAGGTCTTGACCTCTTGGTCGAGCCAGCCATCGGCCAGGCGATCGCGAATCACCTGATCGACCACGGCCGAAAGGTCGCAGCCCTTCTTGGTCGCCACGCCGTAGCCCTGCTCGCCAAACTTGACTTCGGGCTGCAGCAGCTCAACGGTCTCGTTCATGTAACCGGCCAGCGTGGAGCGGTCCATGGCAAAGACGTCGATATTGCCGGCGTCGAGCGAACTCTTGATGATGGGGTAGCCGCTAAAGGCCCTAAACTCGGGCTTGCAGCTAAAGCCGTTGTCCTTGATCATCTGCTCGATCAGGCCCTGCGTGGTGGCACCCTGGCTCACGCCAATAACCTTGCCGTCCAGGTCCTCAATCGAGGTAAAGCCCGAACGCTTCTTGACCATGAGTCCCACGTAGTCGGTGCGGTACGGCGTCGAGAAATCCCAGCTCTTCTTGCGCTCGTCGGTGATGGTGTAGGTCGCCGCGACCACGTCGAGCTGGCCGTTATCGATCAGTGGGCCGCGCGTCTTGGGCGTTACGTCGGTAAACTCGACAAGCTCCTGGGCGCGGGCCTCCTTGTAGCTCACGCCAAAGACGGCAGCGGCGATCTGGTAGCACAAATCGACTTCCATGCCCTCAAAGCGGCCCTTGGCGGTGTCGTAATAGCCGTAGCCGGGAACATCCTTCTTAACGCCGGCATTCAGATGGCCACGCGACTTAATGGCCGCAAGCTTGGACCCCTTGTCGGAGCCCTCGCCACTGGTGGAGTTGCCACAACCGGTAAGCGCGGTCCCCGTCAACGCGAGCATGCCGGCGCCCGCCAGCTGCAAAAAGTGACGGCGCGACACGGCCGCCCTCGTCATATCCGTCATGTCCATCACCGCGCCTAGTGCAGAATCTTGGACAGGAACTCGCGGCAGCGCGGGTTCTCGGGGTTATCGAAGAAGTGCTCGGGCGTGCCCTCCTCCAGAATGCGACCGTCCTCCATAAAGATGACGCGGTCGGCCACCTGGCGTGCAAAGCCCATCTCGTGCGTCACGCAGATCATGGTGATGTCCTCCTGCGCGAGCTCAATCATAACGTCCAGGACTTCCTGGACCATCTCGGGGTCGAGTGCCGAGGTCGGCTCGTCAAACAGGATGATAGGTTGCTTGGTGCACAGGGCACGGGCGATGGCGATGCGCTGCTGCTGACCACCCGAGAGATTCTGCGGATACTCGCCGGCCTTATGTGCCATGCCGACGCGCTTGAGCGCAGCGATGGCGATCTCGGTCGCCTCCTCCTTGCTCTTCTTTTGCAGTTTGATGGGCGCGAGCGTCAGGTTGCCCAGCACCGTCATGTTGGGATACAGGTTGAACTGCTGAAACACCATGGAGCTGTACTTGCGAGCCATTTCCAGGTGGTTCTTTTTGGTGAGCGGCGTACCGTCGATGACGACCTCGCCCGACGTGGGCTCCTCCAGATAATCGACGCAACGGATGAGCGTCGATTTACCCGAGCCGGAAGGCCCGATCATTACGAGCT
>USKV01000024.1 GCA_900555355.1 uncultured Collinsella sp. | reverse complement strand
CCGGCCATGATGATCGGCCTGGGCGTGTACCTGCCGTTCTACATGTCGCTCACGGCCTTCCTGGGCTCCTGCGTCAAGCTCGCCTACGACAAGTGGGCCGCACACCGCGACGCCGCCGCCGGTCTTTCGGACGAGGAGAAGGCCACCAAGGATGCCGCCTTCCAGGAGCAGGGCCTGGTCGTTGCCAGCGGCCTGCTGGGCGGCGAGTCTATCGTCGGCGTTATCCTGGCGTTTGTCTCTGTTGGCCTGAGCCTGCTGGGATAAACCCAATAACAACGCACCCGTGCAGAGCGCGGGGTCGGAGACCATCCGGCCCCGCGCTTTTTTGTCTATTTGACTCTTATGATCCTCACGGCGTTTTTAGTCATGCCGATTGGCCTGACTTCCAGGTCAACAAACCCTGTCTGACACCTCGCTCAACGCGGTGTAGAGTAAAGACGACGGGCGGGATACGCGGCACGTGCCAGAACGAGGTGGACATGGAACTCGATAAACAACAGCTCAAGCGACTGCGCGAGCGCCATCATCGGCGCCACGGCATCCGCCCCGCCCACAGCGAGGCCATGGAGAACGCAAGCCGCTTTCTAAAGCGGGCATTCAACATTCGCGAGGGACGCGCGCCCTATCACGTGATTCGCAAGCGCTTTGTAAACGGGGCGCGCCTGACTGGCTCACACTTATGCATCTTGATCATTGCCATGTTGATCGCGAGCATCGGCCTCGATATCGACTCGGATATCGCCATTGTAGGCGCCATGCTCATCTGCCCGCTCATGGGCTCGGTCCTTGCCATGGCATACGGCATCGCCACGCTCGACCGCGAGATTACCCTTGAGGCCGTCGCGAGCTTGGCTCTGCAGATGGCCTTTTGCCTGGCCACGTCCACGTTGTACTTTAAGCTCTCGCCCCTTGGCACCACCACGGCCGCCATCATCGACAATTCGACACCGACTGTGTGGGACCTTGCCGTCGCGCTCGCGGGCGGCTTTGCGGGTGGCCTGGGCAACTCGCGCGACCAGGAACCCGCCACGCTCATCGCCGGGGTGGCTGTGGCGACCGCGCTCATGCCGCCCCTGTGCGCGGCGGGCTATGGCATCGCCATCGCAAGCGGGTCACTGTTTCTCTCGGCGCTTTACGAGTTTGGCATCAACGTGGTCTTTATCGCACTCGCGGCCGAAGCCGTTCTGCTTCTTTTGCGCGTGCCGCTCGAGCGCGACCTCAACGGCGACGGCATTGTGACTGCCGAGGAAGATGCCGAGGTCGACGAGCTATCACGCAAGGTGCGCCGCCGCATCATTGTGGGCACGGTAGTCTTTGCCATCCCCTGCATCGTTATGACCGCAGGCTCCATTGGCTCGGCGCAGGCCGGTGTGCAGGACGGCTACGGCGTCACCGAAACCACGCGCGAGCTTGCCGCGGTGCTGCCAGGCTTTAAGGATTACACCGTCGCCGTCGAAACCTCGGCCACCGAAGGCGATGAGGAAGGCATCGTCGAGCGCGAGATTGTCGCCCATGTGACGACAGGCGAGACGCTTGGGGCACACGACCGTCACATCGCCCGCAAGCTCATCGACCTCAATGTGCCCGAGCTCGATCGCGTGGAGTTCGATGTGAAGTGATGCCGGCGCGGGATGAATGCTCACACAGACGCAAGTTATGACGAGGCGCAGACGCAATACGGACACGAGCAAATAGCGGGGTGCAGTTCATACCCGCGCCCCGCTCGCTGTTTTATTGCCGTGAATCAGACGTCCGCATCGACATCGCCAGACTCCACCGTAAACGCCGGATCGGTGCTCACAAGATAAAATCGGGTC
The DNA here is from genome assembly GCA_900555355.1 of uncultured Collinsella sp. Lineage (GTDB taxonomy): Bacteria > Actinomycetota > Coriobacteriia > Coriobacteriales > Coriobacteriaceae > Collinsella. The sequence goes on along the minus strand of USKV01000024.1, from coordinate 10,057 downwards.
ACCTCAGTATTTCTAATTAGGTAAATCTGCCCCTGATTGCGTCGGCGCGATATATACGCAACGTGAACCGTGCCGAATTCTTCGCCGTTTTCCTTCTTTAATATCAGGATGTTGGGGTCATCCGTACGCTTAAACTGCCCGTCTGTGCAGATTCCGTCTTGATCGACCAGCTGCCATCGACAGTTGTCCTCCTCAAGAAAAGCCAGGGTTTCCCGACTCGTTTTGTCATCCCGATAGTAACCATCAATGGCAAACCCTTCGGAAGCGCATTCCTGCATATAGGACGTTTCTCGGCTTATAGCAAACAGCCCTGTAGCGCCCAGGAGCACAGCCAGGCAGATCACTGCAAGGGTTATCGAAATAGCACGGCGGCCCATGTTAGCCCAATCGATAGTTGTTTAACGGAGCGCGAAACATACCTGGAACCTCCGATATCAGGGGGAATGTCGCCAGCAGGCTGACGACAACTATATGTTTCTAACATCAAACCATATGGCTGCCACTCGCGGAGGGGGCATCGGCGAACGGCGTGTTTTCATACTCCATTGGTCAAACCTAAGCGCGGCTCTACAGCTCGTACTTGTACACGCGATAGATGTACTTCTCGGCTTCCATCTCGTAGGTGGCGATGGGCAGTCCATAGCGATCGTACTCGGTAAAGGTCTTGGCCTGGCCCGAAGCCACGAGCATACTATTCGAATTGCCGACGCGCTGCGCGCTGCTCACATAGCCCGAAAACAGCACGGCGATCTGGTCCTCAAGTTCGTAGGTGCGCGCCGTCTCGTCCACTGTAAAGATGCGCCCAAACGAATGCGTGCCCTTGTTGTAGTCGGTCACCACCGCGGCGCCCAGCTGGCCCCAGTCGAACTTGGGATAGCTCTCAGCCGCACCAAAGTTGTTGTCGTACAGCAGCACCTGGTAGCGACCAGTCGTTGCCATGTCAGAACTCGGCAGATACGTCACGCTGTGCTGGCCCGCATTGAGCGAAAAATCGCCCTGGGCCTGCAGTAACTTGTCCTCAAAGCCCGAACCGGCCCATTGCCACTCCTTTCTATTTCTGGATCCATCTTCTCACTGTTGGCGGACGAAAATGATCCGTTTTCCTCCGTCCCCGAGAGGTCATTTTTTAGTACTTGAAGAAGCCCTCGCCCGAGCTTTCGCCCAGCTTGCCTTCGTCGAGCATTTTCTTGAGGACGGACGCCATAGCCTTAAAGTTGTAGGGCATCATCATCTTTTTGAGCAGCGGGCTCACCAGGCCCGGGACCTTCTGATACTGCATAACGATGTTGTAGGCCGTCTGGATGCCCACCGTGTCGAACACGCGGAACGGACCTTTGGGAGCGCCAGTGCCGCGCGTCCATGCGAGGTCGATACTCTTGGGGTCGCTGACGCCCGAGACATACAGGTCAAGGCCCGAGAGCAGCCACGGCACCAGCATAGAGTTGAGCAGGTAACCGTTCTTTTCCTTGTTGACGGGAAGTGCCAGCATGCGAATGTCGTTGGCGAAGTCGACGAGCTCGTCGAAATAGCGCTTGTCGGTCTGGTCCTGGGCCATGACCTCGGTCATGTTGTTCTTCCAGATGGAGTTGGCAAAGTGCAGCGACAGGTACTTCTCGGGGCGACCAGTGTACTTGGCAAAGGTGCTCGGCAGCAGCGTAGAGGAGTTCGTCACGATGACGGTCTTTTGCGGCAGAACCGGGGCGAGCTTCTTGTAGAAGTCGATCTTTGCCTGGGTGTCCTCGGCCATAGATTCGATAACCAGGTCGGCGTCGGCCGCGGCCTCGGCGAGGTCGAGCTCCAGCTTGAGCGTGGAGTAGGCACGCTCGACGGCGGCGAGTGCCGCCTCCTTGTCGAAGGGCTTGCCGCTATCGGCGATACCGGCGCACCACTCGCCCGTGCCGTCCGTCATGCCCTCGATAGCAGCGATGTACTCCTCGCGCACATGATCGATCTTGGGCTGGGTACGGCCGATGCTGCCCTCGCTGCGCAGCCAAATCGTTACATCAAAGCCGCAGTAGGCTGCCTGAAAGGCAATCTGGCTTCCCAGCACGCCGCCGCCGGCAACGCAAACGGTCTTGTAGCTCATAGGAACAGTCCTCTCTTACGTAATTCCATAGATGTGTATTTATTCAACCGTAAGGGGACAGCACGCTGGGGGTGGGTTCTATAAACGGACGGTAATTTGCGGCGAACGGCTACATATGTTCATTATCTCAGGGTTCCGAGGGCGATTTTTTGTGCCACCGAGACGTCGTTTGCGGAAGTATGCGGCAAATTCCGGAACCCTTGAGCACACCCCGGTTTTCCGCCAATAAAACCGCAGGTACAGAGCTTGTACATATCCGGTATGCTCGGCCTATTCAGATTTTGCCGCATACTTCCGAAATCTAAGTTCGCAAGGGGTAATAGCCGGGTTGTTTACGCAACATATGTCCAGCAAAAACGGGTGGTAGCCGGTACGACTACCACCCGTTTGCCTCATATCTAGCCCAAAGCAGGCCAGCTACTTCTTAATGCCGCGTCCCAGGCGCTCAGCGACCGACGCCACGGCGCTCTCATCGACCGAGCCGCAGCTCACGCAGCCGTCATGGGCACGCATCTGGCCGGTGACCTCGTCCATCGCGAGCGGCGCCACCTTCTCGAGCTTAAAGCCCTTGCCGGCGCGCATATTCTCCTTTGCCACACTGATCATGAGCTTAATACGGTTGAGCTGGTTGACCTCGGATGCACCGGGGTCGTAGTCCACCGCAACGATGTTGCTCTCGGGATGCTGGCGGCGCAGCTCCTTAATCACGGCCTTGCCCACCACGTGGTTGGGCAGGCACGCGAAGGGCTGCGTGCAGATGATGTTGGGTGCGCCGTGGTCGATCAGGTCGAGCATCTCGGCCGTGAGCAGCCACCCCTCGCCCATGTTGTTGCACACCGAAAGCACCGTACGGGCCTTGTCGGCCATGGTGCCGATGCGCTCGGGCGCCTCAAAGCGGCGGGACTTTTCGAGCATCTCCTCCACCGGCGTACGCATCCAGTCCACGAGCTTGATGAGCGCCTGCATGCCTGCACGCGTGGTAGCAGAGCTTCCCAGCTCGTCCTTCTGCAGCTCGGCGTTGCTCATGGAGTACAGGAAGAAGTCGAGCAGGCCCGGTACCACGGCCTCGCAGCCCTCGCGCTCGATCACGTCGACCACGTGGTTGTTGGCCGTGGGATGGAACTTGACCAGAATCTCGCCGACCACGCCCACGCGCGGCTTGGTGCTCTCGCCCACGAGCGGCATGGTGTCGAACGCGCGTATGGCCTCACGCGCAAGCTTGGTGTAGTTGTGCCTGTTGAACTTAGGCGCCAGCTTGCGGGCGCGCGCCATGTACTCCTCGTAGAGCGCATTGGCGGCACCGGGCGTTGCCTCGTACGGGCGGCAGCGGTAGAGCATCTGCATCATCACATCGCCAAAGAGCACCGCGTAGACCGCCTGCTTGAGCAGCGCCGGCGTAACCTTAAAGCCGGGGTTGTCCTCGCCGAGCGCCACGGCCGAAAGCGAAATCACCGGGATCTCGGGGTGGCCGCTCTCGCGCAGTGCCTTGCGGATGAGCGCGATGTAGTTGGTGGCGCGGCAGCCGCCGCCGGTCTGGCTGATAACCACAGCCGTCTTGGACAGGTCGTACCGGCCGCTCTCGATGGCCTCCATAATCTGGCCCGTCACCAGGATCGACGGATAGCAAATGTCATTGTTCACATAGCGCAGGCCGGCCTCGACGGCATCGTGGTCAGTCGAGGGCAGCAGCTCCAAGTTGTAGCCAGCACCGCGGAACACCTCTTTGACCAGGTCAAAGTGGATCGGCGCCATCTGCGGGCACAGGATGGTATAGCCCTCCTCGCGCATCTGCTCGGTAAAGGGCACCTTGGGCCACGCGGTCGAAGCACTCTCGCGCTGAGCCTCAAACGTGTACTTGCGGCTCGCGAACGCGGGGGCATCCGTAGAGGGTGCCACCGGCGCGGCATCGCCCTGCTCGTAGGCCTCGCCCGCGGCCGTGGCATCGGCCAGGCGCTCGGCCTCCTGGTCCTTAAGCGCTGCCATGAGCGAGCGGATGCGGATGCGCGCGGCACCCAGGTTAGACACCTCGTCGATCTTAAGCACGGTGTAGATCTTGCCGCTGGCTTCCAGAATCTCCTGCACCTGGTCGGTGGTCAGAGCGTCCAGGCCGCAGCCGAAAGAGTTGAGCTGGATCAGGTCCAGGTCGTTGCGCATCGTCACAAAACGGGCGACGGCGTACAGGCGGCTGTGGTACATCCACTGGTCAACAACGCGAATCGGACGCTCGGGCTTTACCAGATGCGCGAGCGAATCCTCGGTAAAGACCGCAAAGCCAAAGCTCGAGATAAGCTCGGGCAGGGCATGGTTGATCTCGGGGTCGTTATGGTAGGGACGACCGGCGAGTACGATGCCGTGGCCGCCGTGGTCCTCGACCCACTTAAGAGCCTCCTCGCCCATGGTCTGGATGTCCTCGTGGAAACGCGCATCGGCCTCAAAGGCAGCGTTGACGGCGGCATCGACCTCGGAGCGCGTGATTTTAGGACCGCGCACGCGACCGCGACCGGCCTCAGCATCGGCCACGCGGTCGACGGCGAGCACCTGGTACAAGCGGCGCTTGAGCTCGGTCTTGTCGTGATAGGGCACAAACGGGTACAGGAACTCGATGTTCTGCTCGCGAATCTCGTCGATATTGAGCGCCAGCGCCGTGGGGTAGCTCATGACGATGGGGCAGTTATAGCAGTTGCCAGCCGTCGGGTCCTCCTTGCGTTCCCAACGCACGCACGGCATCCAGATAAAGTCGACGTCGCGGTCGATGAGGTTCATCACGTGGCCGTGGCTCATCTTGGCCGGATAGCACACGCTCTCGGACGGCATGGACTCGATGCCCGCCTGGTAGGTCTTCTTGCTCGACTGGTCGGACAGCCGCACGCTAAAGCCCAGGCGCGTAAAGAACGCGTGCCAGAAGGGGTAGTTCTCGTACATGTTGAGCGCACGGGGGATGCCGACGGTGCCGCGCGGGGCCTCGTCGGGGCTCAGCACCTCGCGGTTAAAGAGCAGCTCGTTTTTCTTTTTGAAGAGGTTGGGGGCCTCGGTCTTTTGCTTTTTGTGGCCGGCGCCCTTCTCGCAGCGGTTGCCGGTAATGAAGCGCCTGCCGCCGCCAAAGTCGTTGACGGTAAGCTGGCAGTTGTTAGAGCAACGGCCGCAGCGGACATGCTTTTGCGTCACGGTGAGGTGCGCGATGTCCTCGGCAGAAAGAATGGTCGAAGTGCCGTCGGCACCGGCGCGATCGCGGGCGAGCAGGGCCGCACCGTAGGCGCCCATGCAGCCGGCGATGTCGGGGCGCACGGCATGCACGCCGGTGAGCTGCTCAAATGCGCGCAGCGTGGCATCGGACATAAAGGTGCCGCCCTGGACGATCACCTGGCTGCCGATCTCCTTGGGGTCGCGCAGCTTAATGACCTTGAACAGGGCATTCTTGATGACGGAATAGGACAGGCCGGCGGCGATGTCGCCCACCGTGGCGCCTTCCTTTTGCGCCTGCTTAACGCGCGAGTTCATAAAGACCGTGCAGCGGCTGCCCAGGTCGACCGGGGCCTTGGCATGGATGGCGGCGTTGGCGAACGCGCGCACGTCCATGTTCATAGAGACGGCGAAGCTCTCGATAAAGCTACCGCAACCCGACGAGCAGGCCTCGTTGAGCATGATGTGCTCGATAACGCCGTCCTTGACGCGCAGGCACTTCATGTCCTGGCCGCCGATGTCCAGAATGAACTCGACGCCGGGTAGGAACGCCTTGGCGCCGCGCAGGTGAGCGACGGTCTCGATTTCGCCGGAGTCGGCCTTGAGGGCCTCGATGAGCAGTGCCTCGCCGTAGCCCGTGGTAGTCACGTGGCCGATAGTGCAGCCGGCGGGGATGTGGTTGTAGAAATCGGCCATGATGACCTTGGCCGTGCCCAGAATGTCACCGTTGTTGTTGCCGTACCAGGTGTGCAGCAGCTGACCGTCCTCGCCCACGAGCGCGGCCTTCATGGTGGTGGAACCGGCGTCGATGCCGATGAACACGCGGCCGGTGTAGCCTTCGAGCTTGCCCTTGGGGACGACCTCAGTGTCGTGGCGGGTTTTGAACTCAGCAAAATCCTCGTCGGTGGCAAAGAGCGGATCCAGACGCTCGACCTCGGCACCCTGCGTGTCACCCAGGGCATCGATGGCCTCGATGAGCTGCGGGAACGTGCTGAGCTTGTTGGACTCGTGCGCCATGGCGGCGCCGCTCGCCACAAACAGGTGAGCGTTTTGGGGCACGATGCGGTGTTCCTCGTCCAGGTTGAGCGTGAGGTAGAAGCGGTGGCGCAGCTCGGAGAGGTACTGCAGCGGGCCGCCCAGAAAGGCGACGTTGCCGCGGATGGGACGGCCGCACGCCAGGCCCGAGATGGTCTGGGTCACGACAGCCTGGAAGATGGAGGCGGCCACGTCCTCGGGGCGGGCACCCTCGTTGAGCAGCGGCTGGACGTCGGTCTTGGCAAAAACGCCGCAGCGGCTGGCGATGGGATAGATGGTGGTGGCGTTGGCCGCGAGCTCGTTGAGGCCGCTGGCGTCGGTGTGCAGCAGAGTGGCCATCTGGTCGATGAACGCGCCCGTGCCGCCGGCGCAGGTGCCGTTCATGCGCTGCTCGATCCCGTTGTCGAAGTAGATGATCTTGGCGTCCTCTCCGCCCAGCTCGATGGCGACATCGGTGGCCGGGATGAGGGTCTCGACGGCACGCTTGCTGGCGATGACCTCCTGGACAAACTCCAGGTCGAGCCACTGGGACAGCAGCAGGCCGCCCGAGCCGGTAATGGCGCAGGTCATCTGGGCCGTCGGCAGCACGGTCGCAGCGCCCTCGAACAGGTCGCGGGCGCAGGCGCGGACGTCGGTGTGGTGGCGCTGGTACTTGGCGTAGACGATCTGGTTGTCGTCGTTGAGCACGGCAAGCTTAACGGTGGTGGAGCCCACGTCGATGCCCAGGTGCAGGTTGCCGCGAGCGTTCTCGGGGTTGAAGATCGCGCCTTCGGGGGCGTGGGCGGCGGCTACGGGCTCAGCGGCGGTGGCGGGCTCGCTAGCGACGGACGTCTCCCCTGCCGCGTTCTTGGCATCGGCAACTGCCTCGGCAACTTTCTCGGCAGCTGCGGTCGCGGCCTTCTGCGCGGCATCCACCACGGCGGGTGCAGCTTCACGCGCGGCAGCGACCATACGGCCCTTTATGCCCTCGACGAGTTTGCTCATTGTCTCTCCTCTTAGTTGTTGGACTCGACGGCTGCGGCGGTGTCGGCCGCGTCCTCGAGCTGCAGGTTCAATAGCTTCATGCCGTATTCCGGTACGTTGATATCGATGGGTTGGCCATACAGGTCACCAGGGCGCACAAAAGCGAGCACCGTCATAATGCGCGCCATGGCCTCGGGCGATTCGGTGAGCCCACGCTCAAACCAGCGCTGAATCATGCCGACCTCGGCACTCACGACGTAGGTGACGTAGTAGTCAAAGAACGTGCCCAGCGCCAGGCCCAAAATGCCCGTCTGCGCACGCGGCACCACGGCCTCACGAGCGGTGTCGATGATCCTTTTAATGAAGGCCTGGTCGCCGCCCGGACCCAGCAGCGCACCGATTAAGTCGCGGTTGGCCGCAAGATAACGCAGCAGCTCAACCGAACCGGGCGCCGGCTCGAGCTCATCGATGTTGTGATAGAGATCAGGCAGCTGAGCTGCGGTGATGAGCTCAATGCGCTCACGGATCTCGGCCAGCAAGCCGTCCTCGATTTGATTGATAAAGTCGGGGATATCGCGGTAGTGCGAATAGAACGTGCGGCGCGTAAGGCCGGCACGCTCGGTGAGCGACGCGACGTTAATGCGCGAAAGGTCGCCGCTTTCGGCAAGCTCGCTGGCAAGCGCTTGGCGAAGGGCACGCTGCGAGCGAAGGGACCGGCGATCGCATTTCTCGAGCTGGGACAAGCGTCCTCCTTGTTACTCAGCCTGTGCGCTATTGCACAGTGCGAGTATTATTGCACACCGTGTGCATCAACACGTAAAGGCAATATTTTGGATGTGACGAAGGGGCAGTCCTTTGTCACATTATTCGATGACGGCGCGGGAGTTTTGCTTGTGCATGGTGGCGAGCATGTGTTTGGGGACGGCGTGGACCATGCAACTGCCGATAGTCGCGCTCGCGGCGGCCTTAGCTGCATCGCTGCCGTTTTTGGTCGCGTAGCTGTGGCGGAAGCGCTTGAGCATGGCGATGTCGTTGCCGCCGTCGCCGTAAACCGCGACCTCGTCCTCGGCAATACCGTAGTAGCCCGCCAGCCAGGCCACGCTCTCGCCCTTGTTGCACGCCACATCCGTGATCTCAAACATCACCGGATCGAACGGCGCGTTGACCACACGGTCCGATCGCTCGGCCAAATATGCCTTAAGATCGCGCTCCAGCTCGGGCGAGGTCACGCGGCAGTTGATCTTACACACATCGTGGCGCAGGATGTCGCCGATCGACTGATCGAAATACTGCTCCTCGTGATACCCGCCACGCGCGCGCATGCCGCGCATCACGATGCGCTTGATAGGGCTGTCCTTCTTAAAACCCGCCTGGTGCATCTCGAACGAACCGCTCGAGAACATGCCGTCGGGCGTGGAGCAGTCGAAGCAAATGTCCGGGAACGCCTTGAGCAGCTCCTCGGTAACCTGCGGGTCGATGGTCCAGGTCTTGAGCACCTCGCCATGGCTGTCACGCACGATGGATCCGTTGGAGCAGCAGGCGTCGAGTGCCAGACCTGTAAAGCCATGCTCGCCGATCGGCAGCGTCGAGCGTCCGGTCGCGGGAACCACATGCAGGCCAGCCTCGGTCAGCTCGCGAATGGCACGGCGAATGGTCCCGTCTGCCTCGTGCAGGGCATTCAACAGCGTTCCGTCTAAGTCACTCGCAAACATCTTGATCATGGGCATGCCTCTCCTTCGTCTGCACGATATTGTAGACGAGAACGGGCGCATCCCAAGAGAGGCACGCCCGTCAGGCGAAAGATTGTCCTACACCGCGGCAGGGCCGTGTTCGCCGGTGCGGATACGGATAACTTCTTCGACCGGCTCGACCCAAATCTTGCCGTCGCCGACGGCTCCGGTGCGAGCGGCGTTGCAGATGATGTCAACAATTCCGTCGACGTGCTCGTCGGCACAAATGAGCGTGAACTGCACCTTAGGGATTGTGTTGACGAGTAACTCGTTGCCGCGCACGTATTCCTTCCAGCCATGCTGCGCGCCGCAGCCCTGCACCTGGTTGATGGTCATACCACGAACATCAGCAGCAAACAGCGCATCTTTAAGAACCTCAAGCTTTTCCTGGCGCACGATAGCCGTGATCTTTTTCATAATGAATTCCTCTCTTTAATAAAGAAATGAATTGCCATTCAATGACGCGGGTTTCCCAGGTGCCGCAGATTGGGTTGAAAGAGGAGCGCCGCGTACTTTTGTACGCAAGCGACGGTTTGAAACCCAAGGTGCGGTGCCTGGGGAAGCCGCGCGACGATTGAACGGCAAGGTGCGGAGCTTGGGGAAGCTGCTAATCGAGTCCCGAGAAGGAGGGATACGCGCTCTCGCCATGCTGACTCGCATCCAGGCCCAGCGCCTCGTCGGCCTCGTCCACGCGCAGGCTGCCGTGGAACAGCGCCTTGACCACCGCGGCGATCACCAAATCGAGCACCAGCACAAGAGCGACCGTCACCACAATGCCCAAAATCTGCGAGATGAGCAGCGACACGTCGCCCGTGTAGAACAGGCCCCCCTTACCGGTCCACGAAAGCTCCGGCACGCAGAACAAACCCGTGAGCACGCCGCCCAAGATGCCGCCAACGCCGTGGCAACCGAACGCGTCGAGCGCATCGTCGTAGCCAAATTTGGTCTTGAGATGGCTAATAGCCAGGTAGCAAACGGGCGAGACGATCAGGCCCATGACCAGCGCCGCCCACGGCTCGACAAAGCCCGCGCCGGGCGTGACCACCACAAGGCCCGCAACCAA
>USKV01000023.1 GCA_900555355.1 uncultured Collinsella sp. | reverse complement strand
GGCGTGCCGCTAGGTGTGGGCACGGCCGTGTACCTGGTCGAGATCGCCGGCAAGCGCGTGCGCAAGCTCATCAGCCCTGCCGTCGACCTGCTGGCCGGCATCCCTTCTATCATCTACGGCTTTTTCGGCATGATCATCATCCGCCCGTTTATCGCACAACTGACCGGCGGCCTTGGTTTTGGTGCGCTGACGGCGTGGTTTGTGCTCGCCATCATGATCGTCCCTACCATCACCACGCTCACCATCGATGCCCTCAATTCCATTCCCATGGGCATTCGCGAGGCATCCTATGCCATGGGTGCCACCAAGTGGCAGACCATCTACAAGGTCGTGCTTCCTGCAGCCAAGCTGGGCATTGTCGATGCAATTGTCTTGGGTATGGGGCGTGCCATCGGTGAGACCATGGCCGTGCTGATGGTCGTGGGCAACGCCCCGGTCATTCCGGATAGCATCTCGAGCCCCATCTCGACGCTCACGAGTCAGATCGCGCTCGACATGAGTTATTCCTCGGGCCTGCACCGCTCGGCTCTGTTTGGCATGGGCGTTGTCTTGTTTATCATCTCCGCTGCACTGGTGGGTATCGTCCGCCTGATTTCCAAGAAGAGGGGGTAGGCTATGTCCGATTCCGTTGACACGACGGTCGATACGACCTCGTCGCGCGAGCGCATCAAGCGTGCCCTTTCCCATGGCAAGAAGGGCCGCATCAACAAGGACCTCTCCAACAAGATCATGCTTTGCGTGTTTCGCGCCGCGGCCTATATCACCACGCTGGTGCTGATCGCCATCATCGCCTACGTGGTCATCAACGGCCTGCCGCATATCTCGCTCGACTTTATCTTTGGCTGGCCGCAGGGCGTCAACGCCGAAGGCGGCATTTGGCCGACGATTGTCTCGACCATCTACGTGACGGCGCTCGCCATGCTCATCTGCACGCCGGTTGCCGTCTTGGCTGCGGTCTATCTTGCCGAATACGCCAAGCAGGGCAAGGTCGTCGACATCATTCGCTATGCTGCCGATGCCCTGGCCTCGGTGCCCTCCATTGTTATGGGCCTCTTTGGCTACGCCTTGTTTGTCGAGGCTATGGGTCTGGGCCTTTCGATGGTCTCGGCCGCCCTGGCGCTGGCACTTCTGATGCTGCCTATTGTCATGCGTACCACCGAGGAAGCAATCCGCGCCGTTCCGCGCTATATCCGTTGGGGCGCATATGGCCTGGGCGCCACCAAGTGGCAGGTCGTCTCCAAGATCGTGCTTCCTTCTGCCTTTGGCCGTATTGCCACGGGCATCGTTCTCGCCATCGGCCGTGCCATTGGCGAGACCGCGGTGGTGCTCTATACCATGGGGCAGGCCATCAATCTACCTATTTCGCCGCTCGATTCCGGCCGCCCCATGACGGTTCACCTGTATCTGCTTGCCAACGACGGCATCAACATGAACGCAGCCTACGGCACCGCGCTCTTGCTGATGGTGATCATTCTGGCCTTCAACCTGTTTGCGCGTTATCTGTCGCGCAAACGCCGCTAGTTAAGGAGTCCCATGTCCGTTTATCAGTCCGCTCCCACGTTGGAGCAAGCGGCCATTACGGCCAAGGATTTCAACTTTTGGTACGGTGACTTTCATGCGCTGACGGGGCTTGACCTCAACATCGCCAAAAACGCCATCACCTCCTTCATTGGCCCTTCGGGCTGCGGCAAGTCGACGTTTTTGCGCTGCATCAACCGCATGAATGACCTGATCGAGGGCACGCGCGTCGAGGGCACCATGACGCTCGACGGCAACGATATCTATGCCGAGGGCGTCGACCCGGTCGACCTTCGCCGTCGCGTGGGCATGATTTTTCAGCAGCCCAACCCGTTCCCCAAATCCATCTACGAGAATGTCGCCTTTGGCCCTCGTCTGCAGGGCGTGACTAGCAAAAGTGACCTCGATGACATCGTGGAAGAATCGCTCAAGCGTGCCAACCTCTGGAAAGAGGTATCCAATCAGCTCAACAAGGATGGTTTGGCGCTCTCGGGCGGTCAGCAGCAGCGTCTGTGCATCGCGCGTGTGCTTGCGGTGCAGCCCGATGTCCTGCTGATGGACGAGCCCTGCTCCGCCATCGACCCCACGTCCGTCTCTAAGGTCGAGGATCTGATGGCCGAGCTGGCGCCCGAGATGACGATCATCATCGTCACGCATTCTATGCAGCAGGCCGCTCGTATTAGCGACTACACCGCATTTTTCTTGCAGGAAGTTGCCGGCGAGCCCGCCACGCTCATCGAGTATGGTCAAACCGACGCGATCTTCACCAGCCCGGTGGACTCGCGGACGGAAGACTATATCACCGGCCGCTTTGGCTGATCGGTGCGACTAGTCCCAAGCCGATCGGATCTGGTCCGGTGCGTATTCACTGTGCGGGCGGCATGACCGCACCCAACTGATTGGAGTGAACCATGCGTAAACTGTTTTCCCGTCAGCTCATCGAGGCCCGTCACGAGATGCTGAGCATCTACGAGGCCGTCGATCTGGCCCTCCACGATGCCGTGAAGGCCTATGTGACCGACGACCGCAAGCTCGCCACCAAGACCAAGAAGCGCACGCTTTCGATTGACGCACGCTGCGCCAACCTGGAGGCCGTCTGCTACAACCTGATTGCCACGCAGTCGCCGGTCGCCTCCGACTTCCGCTTGCTGCAGACGATCATCTACGTCGACTTTAACCTGCAGCGCATGACCGATAAGGTTCGCCAGATCTGCCGCGCCACGCGCCACATGGTCAAGGCCGACATCTCGCTGCCCCAGGAACTCGTCGGTACGGTTGAGGCCGAGGCCGAAGCTGTTTACCAGGTGCTGGGTTCGTCGCTTTCCGCGCTCGTCACCAACGACATGTCCATCATCTGCAACTTGGCCGTCGAGGACGAGCCAGTGCACGCCGCCTACGAGAAGTTCTTCCGCACCTTTAACCGCATGGACACGGGCGATTTTATGGACGACGACAGCAACTATGACGACCTGCGTCGCGCCATCATGGTCTCGCGCTACCTCGATCGTATCGCCTCGATTTCGATCGATGCCGCCTGCCGTCTGACCTTCCTTTTGACCGGACAGCGTATGACTGCCGGCGATATCGCCTGTACGGATGAGGATGAGCTTGAGAGCATGCGCGTGCCTTCGGGCGAGGGTGTCATCATGAGGCCCGCCGTGGATGCGGGCTATGTTGCCAAAGTGCCCGCTAACGAGGTGAGCGAGGGTCTCCGCTACCTGCTCGAGCACCTCGAAGACGAGGATGACACCGAGGATGATGAGGAGTAGGGCAGCTCCGTTCGTCGAAAGATTGTAAATACCTAAGTGAGCGCGGCCTTGCACATGCGAGGCCGCGCTCTTGCGTTAGCATGAGACTACTTGTATGGCTGTTAGCGGAGGCGATTGGCAATGGATAACTATTTGGACTTGATGCGCGCTCGCCGCGAGCAGATTCTGGAGCGTTTTTATGCGGCGCTCGATCGCGCGGGCCGTCCCCACGATGCCGCGCGCCTGATTGCCGTCTCCAAGACTGTTGGCGTCGATGAGACCGTTGCCGCTATTCAGGCGGGGTATCGCCATTTTGCCGAGAACCGCCCGCAGGAGCTGGTTCGCAAGCTCACGGGTCTGGCGGAGCATCCGGAGCTGCCCGAGGTGCGCTTCGATATGATCGGCAACCTGCAGACCAATAAGATCAATGCGGTGCTGGGCTCAGCCGAGCTGATTCACTCGGTGGGTTCGCTGCATCTGGCGCAGGCGATCTCGAGCCGTGCTGTTCGCAAGATTGAGGCAGGCGAGCTCGTCGGCCCCCAGCGTGTGCTCATTGAGGTCAATGTGAGTGGTGAGGAGTCGAAGGGAGGCTTTTCACCCGATGAGATTCGCGCCGCCGCGGGTGAGCTTGCAGAACTTGAGGGAATTTGCGTACAGGGGCTTATGACTATGGCGCCCCGGGGGAATAAGGATGTGGCGCGCCGCACTTTTGCCGGACTTCGCGAGCTAAGGGATGAGCTTGAGGCGACGCACTCCGACCTGAGCCTGCCCGAACTTTCCTGCGGCATGAGCGAGGACTTTGAGCCTGCCCTTGAGGAAGGCTCTACGCTCGTTCGCCTGGGCAGGGTAGTATTTAGCCCGGAGTTTGCAGTAAAATAAGGCTCTGAAGTGCGCACTGATTATCGGGGCGCCTGCACTAAACCGCGAGAGGACACAACCATGGGCTTCCTTGACGAGATTAAAAATAAGATGCACCTGGGCGGCCAGCAGGGTTACGACCAGGGTTATGGTCAGGACGACGACTACGGCTACGATGACGGCTACGACGATGGCTATCAGAACAACGGCTACAGTGGTGCTTCGGGCGAGGGCTTCTACACCCAAGACGAGCCGAGCAACGGCCTGTTGGGTCAGACGCGCCGCGGCGAGGCCGAGTCGGTGGCCGTGTACACACGCTCCGGTCAGCTGGTCGGCGACGATTCTCGCCATGCTACGACCTACAACCCGCCATCGCGCTCGCAGGAGACGGTTGCGGGCGGTTATCGTCCCGGTGCCTACGACACGCCGTCGAGCTACGCCGAGAATACCCGCGCCCGTGCCGCCGCTGCGCCCGCGCCTGCACCGAGCGATGCCTCGGCCTATGCGAGCAATATCATCAACGCCACGCCGCAGCTGCCGGCCTATGTCCTGCGCCCCGAGAGCTATGACGACGTGGAGACCGTGGTGCGCCGCGTTCGCACCAAGCAGCCTGTCGCACTGATTTTTGTGGGCGTACGCACCGAAGTTGCCAAGCGCGTCTTGGACTTCTCTTACGGCTTTGCCTGCGGCCTGGGTGCCACCGTCAAAGAGGTGGGCGATCGCGTGTTTATGGTGCTGCCCGCCGGTTGCGAGGTCAAGGATTCGGACCTCAAAAAGCTCCGTGCCGACGGCTACCTTAAGTAAAGACAAGACGAGGAGATTCTCATCAACATCTACACCATTGTCCAGTTGGTCAATACGCTGTTCAACTTCTACTCCACGCTCATCGTGGTCTACTGCCTTATGACGTGGATCCCTATGAAACAGGGCGGATTGCTACAGGATATCGCCGCCGTCCTCGATAGCGTGTGCGGCCCGTGGCTCAATTTGTTCCGCCGGTTTATCCCGCCCATGGGAGGCGTCGATTTTTCACCGGTCGTTGCGATTATTGCGTTGCAGTTGGTGCAGAAGCTGGTTCTGCAACTTCTTATAGGTATACTCATATAAAACTGGCTTAGTAACTCACGTCGGGCGCACGGCGCCAAGGCGAAGATAAAGGAGAACTTGTTATGGCTATTACCCCTGCTGACATTCAGGCTCAGACCTTCTCTGAGGCCAAGCGCGGCTACGATCCCGCCGAGGTCGACGTCTTCCTGGAGACCCTGTCCTCTGAGGTCGACGCCATGCTCGCCAAGATCGTCGATCTTAAGGGTCGTCTGACCGCCACCGAGCAGCAGCTCGCCGACACGCAGGCCCAGCTTGCTCAGGCTCAGGATGCTGCTGCGCAGGCCGTTCCCGCCGCCCCTGTGGCCGCTCCCGCACCCGACTTCTCCGCTCAGGAGCGCCAGATTTCCGCTGCCCTGATTGCTGCCCAGCAGACCGCCGAGGGCATTGTCAACGACGCCAACGAGAACGCTGACCGCATCCGCAACGAGGCCGACGCCAAGGCCCGCGAGGTCATCCGCCAGGCCCTGACCGAGAAGCAGGCCGAGCTTGAGGAGATCGACCGTCTTAAGGCTTCTCGTGAGGAGTTCAAGGCCGAGTACCTCAAGCTCATCCAGCACTTCATGGACGATGCCCAGAATTCCTTCCCGGCCGATCTGATGGCCTCCACGCCGGTCGGTTCTGCCGCTTCTCCGGCTGTGACCGTTCCTGCTGCCGAGCCGCTGCCCGTCGCCGAGCCGGTTATCCCCGTTGCCGATCCCTTCGCACCGATCGATAACTTCGCCGCCGACGACTTGGACTAACATCCAGCTATCATGTAGCGCCTAGAAAGGGCCCGCAGCTTGCGGGTCCTTTTTTATGACTGTGCCGGAGTGCGTAACATAAAAACCGAGCCCTGCACATAATGGCGCAGAACTCGGCGAACGGGTGAGCGGTCAAGGGTAGGTTTTAAGGCATGTCCCAAAACCTACTTGAGGAGGAAGTCGGAGAGGGGAATGGTACGGGCCTCGCGATGCTCGGGATCGGCGATGTGGTCGGCAGGATATCCACAGACGAGCATGTGATAGGGATAGACGCCCTTGGGCAGATTGAACTGCTCCTGCGCCACCTCAGGCTTAAAATGGCATACCCAGCACGTTCCCAGGCCCTGCTCGGTGGCCTCCATCATCATCTGATCACACACGATTGAGGTGTCGATTTCACTAGAATTCATCTGGTCATACGGGCGCACCCAAGCATCACCGGTAACGCTGCAAATAAGGAAGACAAGCG
Organism: uncultured Collinsella sp.; assembly: GCA_900555355.1. GTDB lineage: Bacteria > Actinomycetota > Coriobacteriia > Coriobacteriales > Coriobacteriaceae > Collinsella. The sequence goes on along the minus strand of USKV01000023.1, from coordinate 5,448 downwards.
GAGCGCCAAAGATAGACTCATCACGAGCAAACCGAGGCTGACAAGCAGCTGCCTTCTCCAGAAGCTCAGGCGTATCCAACACCATCACACGGGTTGGATGGTTATTGCAAGCAGAAGGAGCAATCCGCCCAGCCTCAACAATGGCATCCACCACAGCTTGCTCCACAGGACGGTCCTCAAACAAACGACAAGAATACCGAGACCGAGCCAGATCAATATACGACATACAAGCCCTCCAACAATTAAAAATCAAACAAACCCAAAGTAACCCAAAGAGTACCCAAAGCAGCAATCAGCCAAACGCTCATCAAGGGCCAAAGTGTCCGAACGGGTACCAAAGGTCCCTTCAGCCAAACCCCCCATTGCGCTAAAACTATCAGCCAAAGTTCCAATGGTGATACGTAAGGCGAAGGGCCGACACCTGTTTACTTTCGAACGACTCTGCTACGCAGCCGGAGTGAGAAAGCAAACCGTGGCCGGCCCTTCGCCGCCGGGACACGTACCCCCAATTAACTGTTCTTCATGACAATCGAATCCACAACATCGGCCACATTCTCACAGCAGTCAGCGCAGTACTCCAGGAAGGCGTATACGTCACGCCAGGCGATGACCTCGAGCGGGTCCTTGCCGTTGACGTGCAGGTTGCGCATAGCGTTGATGTAGAGCTCGTCGGCCTCGGACTCGATCGTGTTGATCTGGATGACGAGTTCGCGCAGGGTCTTGGACTTGCAGTAGTTGGGCAGCTCGACCATCAGGTCTTTCATGGCGCGGCAGGCGTCAGTCACCTTGTGGGCGATGACGATGGCGTCGGGATGGATGCTCTGGATGTTGGTGAAGTAGACGCGCTGCACGACGCCCTCGATACGGTCGAGCACGGTGTCGAGCGAGCAGCTCATCAGGTCCAGGTCCTCGCGCTCAAGCGGGGTGATAAAGGCCGTGAGCAGAGCGTCCTCAAGCTCATGGTGCTTCTTGTCGGCCGCATGCTCGATCGCGTGCATCTTGTTGAGCATATCGTGAATCTTTGCGGGATCGAAGTTCTCGAAAATCTTGGTGAGCAGCTCAGCGGCCTGGACGGCAAGGTCGGCGCAGGCGACGTAGTTGTCAAAGTAGAACGAATCGGGTTTCTTTGCCATGGGTGGGTCCTTTCGAGGCGAAGACGGGTGGGCGAAGTATAACGGTCCGGATGGACGCTCGGTTTGACTAGATGAACATCATGAACAGCTTGGCCATGACAAAGCTGATGAGTCCGCAGGCGGGGAAGGTGAAGAACCAGGTGAACATCATGTCCTTGACCACGCCGAAGTTGATGGCCGAAAGGCGCTTGACGGCACCGACGCCCATGATGGCGCAGGTCTTGATGTGGGTGGAGGACACGGGGATACCGGTAAGGGTGGCAAGCAGCAGATTCGCGGCGCCTGCGAGGTCGGCGGAGAAGCCCTGATACTTCTCGAGCTTGACCATGCTCTGGCCGACGGACTTGATGATGCGCTCGCCGCCCACGCTGGTGCCGATACCCATGGTGGCCGAGCACAGCAGCATAATCCAGATGGGAATGCCGGCATCGCCGACGCTCGTCTGGCCGCTGGCAAAGGCCACGCCTAAAAAGAGCACGCCGATGAACTTCTGTCCATCCTGCGCGCCGTGCATAAAGCTCATGGCCGCAGCGCTCGCGATCTGAGCGTATTTAAAGAAGACATTGGCACGTCGCCTGTTGGCGGCGGCGAAAAGAATCGAGACGAGCTTGCACAGGACCCAGCCCATGACAAAGCCCAGGCCGATGGAGAGCGCCAGACCGTAGATGACCTTCATCCACTCGTGGACGTTGACGCTGCTCGCACCGCCGAGGGCGATGGCGGCACCGGTCAGGCCGGCGATAAGGCTGTGGCTTTGCGAGGTGGGGATGCCAAAACGCGACGCTGTGGCGCCGTAGACGACGATGGAGAACAGCGCCGCGCATAGGCAGGCGAGCGCCATGGTGCTGTTTCCGCCAAAGTCGACGATATGTGAGATGGTGTTGGCGACGCTCGCGTTAAAGTGCGTCATGATGAGCACACCCAAGAAGTTGAATGCGGCGCTCATGAGAATGGCGGCGCGGGCGGGCATGCAACGCGTAGTGACGCAGGTCGCGATGGCGTTGGGCGCGTCGGTCCATCCGTTGACGAAGATGGCGCCGAGCGCGAGAATCACGGTGACGGCAAGGACTGGGTTCGACACAATTTGGCCGAGGAAGGTTGAGAACGTTACGTCCATATATGGGCTTTCTCGAAGTTTGCAGACACGTTACAAAAACATGATAAATCGTATCACCTCCTGCGGGTTTCTTTACTGAGTTCTGATGGGAGAAGTGAATTTTTTGGCACTAAAATTGAATATTAGCCCTGTTGACCGCGGGTATTCTTTTTGCTAACACGCCATGAGGACACGCGTGCGCGCCCCAACACCCCAAAACCACAGTCTGTTCGCTTTACAACATGCAAACATGCGTTCGATAATAGAGGGCATGGAATATCGACAGACAGACGGCAAAACTCGGCGCGTGCACAAGCAGTATGTGGACGTCGTGGCTCGCATCCTCGCGGGCGGACAGGTCGTGCCGGTCACCGTCTGCTGGGTCGACGGCCGTTGTTTTACGATCGACGAAATTATCTCGACCACTGGGTTTGGCCTGATGGTCCACGGCATCCGTACGGCAACATATAAGGTGCGTTTTGGCGGGCACGCGACCGAGTTGTATCTGGAGGACCAGACGCGCGAACGACCAGATGGTTCGCAGGCCCATCTGATGCGTTGGTGGGTGTGGGCATTCGACCGTACGCTCGAGGGCGAGCGCCGTGGGTAAGGACGTACGGCATTCGGGTACAATGACAGGAATCTTGTCACCTGCTGCGCCGTCTTTCACGGCACTTTTTGAAAGGACGAACCTATGAACGATATCCAGGGCTATCAGAACGGCCCCATCGAGACCGGCGCAAGTCGCGCCAAGGAGATGTCGCCGCGCGCGTACAACCTTGTCATGTCTGCCCTGATCTTTTTGGGCTTTTGCGCCATGGGCGTCGGTGCTTACTTTACGAGCACCATGTCGTTTGCGCGCATGATGATGAGCGGCGCCGCTTTGCCGCTGGTCTTTGGATCGTTTATCCTGACTATTGTCGGTATCGTCATGATGTCGGCTGCTGCGGGCAAGCAGTCCGTGGGCCTGTCGCTCGTGGGTTACGTGATCTTTGCGAGCACCTTTGGCCTGACCGCGTCGTTTGGCCTTGCCAACTATGACCTGCCCACTATCAACACTGCCTTTATCGCCACGGCCGCCATCACCTTTGTCTTTGGCGCCTTGGGCGTGACGTTCCCCAAGTTTTTCCAGCGCGTATATGGCATCGGTTTTGGCATTCTGCTCGCTACTATTCTGGTTGAGATCGTGCTGATGTTCATGGGCGTCTCGCAGTCCATCACCGATCTGATCGTGATCGTGGTGTTCGCCGGGTTTATTGGCTACGACACCTATGTTGCCACGACGGTGCCGCCCACGCTGCCCAATGCGGTGCTCATGGCGTCCAACCTGTTCGTGGACATTATCAACGTGTTCCTGCGCATCCTGAGCATTCTCGGTCGTCGCGACTAGTGGCGAATTGCGGCGGTGCTTGCCGTGCGTGCAAATCGATGCGAAAGGCGGTCCTTCGGGGCCGTCTTTTTTGTACGCGGCGGGGTATCATGGATGGGAAAAGCCGATAGCGGCAGAGACCGAGAAAGGTGACCACGTATGGCAGACGTCGACAACAGGAACCGTAACCGCAGGTCCAACCGAGCGGGTCAGCCCAATCCCAAGCGCGAGGCCCGTGCCAAGGCCGCCGAGCGTCACGTGGCAACTGTGTCCGAAGCGTGCGCCAAGGATATCGAGCGTTCGCTTGCCGGTGTTCGCGAGTTTGACGGTATGCCTGCCGGCTTTGTCTCGGCGATGAAGGCCAAGGTTCAGAGTGCTGTGGCCACCGAAGAACAGGTTGCCGAGGACGTCGAGGGCGCGGAGGCTGCCGAGGTCGAGGCAGCGCTCGAGCCCGTCGAGGAGCCTGCCGAGGAAATCGCCGAAGCTGAGTCCGCGCCTGCTGAGGAGCCCGCTCCGGTTCTGCCCGAGGTCACCGTGCTCGATGCCTCCACCACGCAGGCCATCTTGGACAACGGTCGTGGCTATGCGCAGTTCTGCGACATGGCCGTGCTCGCCTTTGCCTCGTTCACCAATCCGGGCGGTGGCTATATTCAGGGTTATCTGGGCCAGGAGGCCACGCTGTGCGCCGATTCGTATCTGTACAACGTTCTCGATAAGCAGCGCAAATGGTACGGCGAGAACCGTCGCCGCAACATCAACTGCGAGCTTTACCGAAACCGTGCGCTGGTGGTGCCTGCGGTGCGCTTCGACCGCAACCATGTGCACGCCTATGCCGACGTAATCGTGGCCGCCGCGCCCAACGTTAAGCGCGCCCGCCAGGAGTATCGCGTGAGCGACGATGCTCTGCTGGATGCCCTGCGCGACCGCATTCGCTTTGTGCTTGCCATCTGCGACGAGCTGGGTCGCGAGAAGCTCGTACTGGGTGCTTGGGGCTGCGACAACAACGGCTTTGACGCCGAGGCCGTGGCAGAGCTCTTCCGCGAGGAGCTCGCATCGGGCGACTTTAAGGTCAAGCAAGTCTTCTTTGCCGTGCCTTCTACGCGCTGGGATGAGGATTTTGCCAAGTTCGAGCACGTGCTGGCAAACTTCCCCGAGCGCAACGAGGAGTCCTATGCCCAGGTTGCCGCTCGCGCTGCGGCAGCTCGCGCCGCCGAGCAGATCCAAGCTGCTACCGAGGATGATGAGGACGAGGACGACTGGCGCAAGTACCTGTAATCGGTACGTGCTGACAGATGGGTCGAGCCGGCGGGAGAGGCTGCATCCGTCGGTTTTTTACTGAGCGAGGGGCTTACGATGAAAAACGTTCTGTGCTTTGGTGACAGCAATACCTATGGCTATGATCCGGCTGGTATGCGCGATGGCACCGCGGTGCGCTATGCGCAGGATGTGCGCTGGTGCGGCGTGGCCCAACGTGACTTAGGCGAGGGCTGGCATGTAATTGAAGAAGGCCTCAACGGCCGCACGACGGTACGCGACGACATGTGCCATCTGAACACCAATCTTAACGGCATCCGCGCACTGCCGATGCTGCTCGAGGCCCATAAGCCGCTGGATGCGATCGTGATCATGCTGGGCACCAACGACTGTAAGACGGTCTTTAACGTGACAGCTTCTGATATTGCCCGCGGTGCCATGGCGCTGATTCGCGGCGTCCGAGCGTTTCCATGGACCGACGCTGCGCCTTGTCCGCGCATTCTGTTGATGGCTCCTATCAAGATCAAGCCGCAGATCGCCGATGTATATATGACCGATTTTGACGAGCGTTCCGTCGAGGCCTCGGAGCATTTTGC
>USKV01000022.1 GCA_900555355.1 uncultured Collinsella sp. | reverse complement strand
GGGAATCTGGCACTCCATATTTTGTTCACAAATGAATAGAACCCTCAGTTGTTTCACTGAGGCCGTATTCGAAGCAGCAGCTTCTGATATTGGCGATGACCAGCTGGTTTATAGGTGTTAAGACATCGGTCATCTCTGGAGCGCCACTTTACTCCAAAACCATCAACCATTTGTTTCCCGTCGGTAAAAGGCAGGTTTTGTTCGCCAAGCGTTCTTATATATAGAGAAGTTCGGGTTCGAACCCGTGCCGCGGCAACAAAAAAGCGACCAACCGGAGTCGATCGCTTTCTTTTCTATGCTGGAGCATCCAGAGGGTGCTTCCGAACTCGTTTTCTCGCTGCCATTCATGCTTTCGAAGCATCTTTCGACCTTCGCGGTCTCATGTTTTGAGGATCTGCCGTGTTTATCACTGTTATTAATGAGTGTGTGTAAGTGATCCTCATACAGATTCATGCAATCCGCCAGAGAACTGAGTAGCATCTTTCTGCAGCCCTCGTTGCCTATCCTCGCATCTCTCAGGTCTTCCGGTAATTCACAAGCAGTCTTAGGGTCAATTTGTTTCTGCTTTCAGAGACTTGTTTGAGAGCTTTTAAAGACAGTTCAAAACAATAAGTGAGACACCATAAAGCAGTGCAAGATGTGCCGGATAGAAAATGTAGAAGAAATATTTCAGCTTCAGTCCTCGCTTGCCATTATAAAGATTGATAAGCAACAACGAAATTATCGCGGCAGCAACATCAGGATTAAAAATATTAGCTGTAGTGAACTCAAATCCGCCGCCAATTATATGGCATGACGAAAGGAGCACTGCACATACTGCAGCAAAGAACATCTTAGCTTTGCTGTCATGGAATAAATAGAATGCAGCCACAAGTAGAATGCCATACACACCGCCATCCAGCTTAGTGTATTCAGCTGCCAGTGCTGTCAAAACAATCAGAGCAATTTCTGCAATGTGCCTCTTCCATTTTGAAAAACTTTGTATCTTTTCCAGAATAATCAAAAAAACCAAGGAAAGCAGGAGCTCATACATAACATTTTGTTGCCGAAGGTCAAATAGCTGCCCGGTTTGAACGAAATCGTATATGGGCTCCGCAATGATTGCGAAGACAAGCATATTTCGCAGGTACTTCTTTATGTCATGAGTATGCAAAAATCCCTCAACTATCAAAAAGCAAAATAAGGGAAATGCAATTCTGCCAAGAACATGAAGCACATCCGAAGCCTCGCTTAGAATCGCCCACTGTTCGTCTGATATCTGATTGTACGATGCGTGAGTCATGATTCCATTGGTCAGGACGATCCTGCTTACATGATCGAGAACCATCGAGATGGCCGCTATTATCTTTAATGTGCTGCCGCTAATTCCGTATCTATCTGTTTTCATTTCTTTTACCTTTCTTTGGGTGGGCCGTCAGGGGTTCAGCCTGCTCCGCAGGCGGCCGCTGCGGCGCTTCGCGCCTTGCGCGCTGCGCTGGCAAACGCTCACGCGTTTACTCAGCTCCGCGCCCCGACGGGTTCGAACCCATGCCTAGGCAACAAAAAAGCGGCCGGCATCCGCCAGTCGCTTTTCTATTCTATGGTGGGCCGTCAGGGGTTCGAACCCTGGACCTTGGGATTAAAAGCGAAATCCCGTTTGCTTTAGGTCTTGAGCAGTGATACCGTACACCAACTCTGACCTGCGGTTTCGTTCGACTAGACGGACTGCGCGGCCTGAGCGGGTTTATTCAACACGGGTACTCCGCGCGGTACGCAGCGGGTACACACCGCGATTGTGGGGTACTGATGAAGCTAAAGCGCTACTACACCTCGTCCTGCCTGCTGCCATATCGCAACGGCGGATGGCGCGGTCGCCTGAAGTTTAAGAAGCAGGATGGAACGTACGGGCAGGTCAGCAAAGTCATGGCTTCTAAATCGAAGCGGGCAGCCCAGGCCGAGCTAAGGGAGTGGCGCGAGGAGATGGAGGACCTTGCGCAGAAGAAGCTCAAACTCGGCAGCATGGCACATAAAACGGTAAAAGACCTGCTAGACGGCTATATCGACATGCTCAGCGCATCCGGTTCGATTGAGTCCTCGACCGTCTACGACTACCGCGGTGCCGCGCGGCTCGTTGAACGCAGAATCGGCGGCATCGAATTCGATTCGCTGGATGTAACCGCAGCTCAGAACTGGATCAACTGGGCCGTTGAGGAGGGCTACAAGCCATCCACCATCCGCAAAAGCGTGACGCTACTCAAGGCCGCATATCGCGATGCCGTCGGCAGGCTCCGCGTGATCGACTACTCCCCCGTGGACTGCGTGCGTGTGCCTAAAGCCCGCCACCGTGAGCCTAACGCGCTGGACGAGCGCGAGCGAGGACGGCTGCTCACGTTCCTCTCCATCGCTCGAGACTGTCCCGAAAACGTCGGCATCTATCTCGCACTGCTCACGGGTATGCGGCGTGGCGAGCTGCTTGCGCTCAGGTGGCGCAACGTTGATTTCGGACAAAAGATGCTGCACGTCAAAGCATCCATCGGGTTTGGAGAAAACGGGCATTACGAGAAGGAGCCCAAGAACGGCGGAAGTCGCAGGAGCATTCCCATGCCCGATGAAGTCGCGGGGATCCTCACTCGCCGCCTGACCGCCGCGCGAGCCGAGTGCTTTAAGGCGGGCGTGCCGTTCGAGCAATCGATGTTCGTGCTAGGCGGTCCTGACGGCGAGTTCATGGCCCCCGAACGTCTGTCGCGACATTGGGCCGTCACGGTTCGGCAGCTGGGGCTGGTGGGCTCGGAGGGCGAGCCGCCCAAGTTCCATGATTTGCGCCATACGTTCGCCACCGCAGCGATCCTCGCGGGGACGGACATCAAGTCTGTCTCCTCGCTCCTGGGCCATGCCAACGCCGCCATGACGCTCAACATTTACACGGGTGTAAATGCCCAGGCGAAGCGAACGGCAATGGATGCTGTGGCGGCAACAATGACCGCGGCGCCTCCCGTTGCTGAAATCTTGGAACTACGCGCTGCCGGAGAATAGGGCTACGCGGCGTCCAGATGCCAATTTTTAGCCCGAAAAAACAAAGACCGTCCATCGGCTCCAGACATCCTATTTCAGAGCCGCAAATCGGCTCTGATTTGAACAAAAGACCAGCTAGACAGCTGTTTTCCAATAAGACTAGTCGGACTATTGGGACAATGATACGGAGGTGAACCATGCTCGAATTCAGGATAAGCGGTGAAACTGCTAAGGCCAGCTGTCTGGCAGACCAACTGGAAAGGGCGGGCTATGTCGTCAGGCGCTCGAAGCCCTATCGCAACAGGGACGAGGAAGGTTGTCGGATCTATCTCGAAATGGACGAGGAGAAGGTCATGGGCTGGATGCTTGCCAACCTTGAAAAAGCATCCCTAGACGATCCCTCATAAGGCCCGCCTTTCGGCGAAAGGCGAAAGGCGGGCTCGAGTACGGAAACCCACCGTTTAGAGCGGGACAGACGAAGTCGGGCGAAATGGCCGTAAGGGTAGTTTTTTGAAATACGCAAGAGTCGTACGCTGCCGTACAAAACTGCGTTTTGCCCGTCCGCGTACACGCCGAAACCTGCGGTTCGGCGCTTGTTAGGGCTCTGCCCTAAAACCCGGCGCCCCGCGGGGCGAAACCTACGGTCTTGTAACCACAGGTTCAAGAAGGAAACACGCCCCCACGCTAGAGCTTGTCACCATTTGGCACCGCTTGGCACCAAATAGGTGCGCATGGGGTCCATAGCCAAATTAGTCTATTTTTAGCGGCAAAAGCCGCCCAGTCTTATCAGCCCAGACCGGGCTAGAAAGGAGCGCAATCATGCGCAAATCGGAACAGGCCATCGTTGAGCGGTTTCGCGCTGGAGAATACGAATCGCTGCCGCTGCTCATAACTCCAAGCACCGCTGAAGCTGCTGTAGGCATTAGCGCCAAGCACTTAATCCGCATGGTCGAGCGCAACGACATCCGTGGAGTCCAAATCGGTAGATGTTGGAAGCTCAACCGCGATGACCTACTCGCGGTCTGCGGGCTTCGCGATAAGGGCGCGGCGTAATGGGACGCAATATAACCAATTTAGAAGCAATCGAAGCCGCATGGTCTGTGCAGCTGCCTTCAATGCAGCTCGATATGCCTCTATCGAGCTGCAAGGAGTTCAACCGACTCCATTCCGCCCGAGGCTCCAAGGCATACGCCGATATGGGTATTTGGCTGGAGCTATGTTCCCGAGCCTCTCAGCGCGAAGGGCACGCATTACCACTCGATTATGGTCTGCTAGCGCAATGGTTGTTTGGAAGCCAAGGCAAGTCGACCGTTGCGGCCGAGCACGTCAACGCGCTAAGAGCGGCAGGGCTCGCGTTTGCCACCGAGGATGACTGGCTTTTGCTGCCCCCAATCAACGCCGCGGCAGTGCGCCATGGAAAAATGATTGTAGGTGGTGCCCGCGGAGGCCGCCCGCGTGGCAAAAAGAAACGGAGATGACAGCCGTGAGTGACGACCCGCCCAAAAAAGAAGCGCCGTCGGAAGTAGTGATTCCGACGGCGCCAAGCACCACGAGGGGCGCGATTAGCATTGAAAACACTATAACACGTGAACGGTTCGCACAGCTCAGCGGCGTTGAACCGCCACAAATCTGCGCTGCTGCAACGGTAGCCGAGGAAGCCGCCAAATCGCGGCTATGTGACGACAAAAGTGATCGATGGCTATATCTCGCCGCGAAGGGCAAGCTTGAACTTCAGTTGCTATTAGAAATACGACGATATGAGCGCATCGGCTCACGCAAGGGCTATAAGGTTTGTGGTTTGAAGAAAACCGACATCGAACTGGCCGAATTCTTTAACGCGGCGCGGCCGAGCGTCTGCAAAGCGCGAAAGGCGTTGAAATCAAGGCATCTCATCGACTCGGTTGACGGCATACTACAACTCCGATATGCAGCCATCCTCGATGCCGCCAAGTCCATGGGATGGAGCGACTAGGCAGCCGTCCCGCATCTATTGCGGGACGGCTTTTCAGTGTTCAAAAGGGTGGGTTTAAGTGTAACGTGAGGTTACACCAGCCTGTAACGTGACGTTACATCTTCTGTAACTTGAAGTTACACTTCCTGTAACGTGAGGTTACACATGTGTAACTTGAGGTTACATTTAACCCACCCTTCAAAAGGGGGCATTCAAGCGTCTCGAACCGCAGGTAGAAGCGCCGCAGGTGTAACGTCAAGTTACATTCCATTTATATATAAATAAATAAGTAATAGATATAGGGCTTCGGTGCATCAACGACCGCTCATTACGCCACACCGGCATACCCGCGCTCAAGGCTCGCGTTCAACGCCCTTCCGACAGCCTGGGGCTAGGTATGGAGCCCCTACGGCTGTCGAAAGCGCGCAGAACGCTCGCACTCACTCGGGCCGTCCCCCTGCCCCTTCGGACGGATGGACAGATGCATCAACAACGATCCATCCATCCGACCATCGGGACGCTATGTCCCTCTAAGGACAGGCCAGAATTATGGAATCCACGTGATTTGAGGGGTACCGTTTTGGGTACTCGCGGGGTACGCAAAGAAAAAGGTCAGAGACGACACCGTCTCTGACCTGCGTAAACTATGGTGGGCCGTCAGGGGTTCGAACCCTGGACCTTGGGATTAAAAGTCCCCTGCTCTGCCAGCTGAGCTAACGGCCCGCGGGTGGCATTGTACCACGGTCTGGGACTATTCCCAACTCCATTGGCCGTTCTGGAAAATCACAACTTCACGTCCATCAGGCGTAATGCCCTTAATATCGATGTCGTCCGTGCCGATCATAAAATCGACGTGCGTGCTCGAGACGTTAACGCCATGCTCCAGGAGCTCTTCCTTGGACATGTCGTACCCACCCTCGATGCATTCGGGGAAACCGACACCTAGCGCGAGATGGCAGCTAGCGTTCTCGTCATAGAGCGTGTCATAGAACAGAACGCCGCTTTCGCGGATCGGAGTGTTCTTGGAAATGAGCGCGACCTCGCCCAGATGAGCGGCACCTTCATCGGTGTCAATAATGCTCGCAAGCGTTGCCTTGCCCACACGGGCATCGTAGTCCACTACGCGGCCGGCCTTGAACTTAATCCAAAAATCGTCAACCTTGTTACCGTGGTGAATGAGCGGCATAGCCGAATACACGATACCGTCGGCACGCATACGATCAGGCGAGGTGAAGACCTCCTCGGTGGGGATGTTGGGGAAGAAGGGGTGTCCATCGGGCGTCTTACCCTTGCCGCCGGCCCACTCGTGACCCTTCGTCATGCCAATCGTCAGATCGGTTCCATTTGCCGCGGTGTAATGTAGGCGGTCAAAACGATTGTCGTTCAGGAAGCGCAAGTTCTTTTCGAATGCGGCGTCATGGAGTTCCCAGTCGCTCTCCGGGTCCTGGCCATCGGCACGAGCGGTGTGCAGAATCGCATTCCACAGCTTATAGATTGCAACCTCATCGGCGTCTCCCGGGAACACCTCGCGCGCCCAAGCCACGACCGGAGCGCCGGCGATGCACCACGGATTGATGTTGTAATCCAGTCCACGGCGGAAAACTTTACACTGCGTGTTCTTTGCCTTAGAAGCTGCAGCGGGCTTAGCGGGATCGATGCCCTTAAGGGCGGCGGGGTCCGCACCCTCGATAAAGATAAAGCAGGCACCGTCCTGGGTCAGGGAATCCAGTTGCAGGCGCTTCCACTCGGGCGTCTGCTCAAAATAGCTTTTCTCGACATGCTCGTACGTGAGCCTCGTCACGGCATCATCGGCCCAGATGACCGTCACGTGGCCGGCGCCGGCAGCATAGGCCTCCGCGACCACCACGCGCGCAAACGGCGCGCACTCAACCGGAGACTGAACGACGACTTCCTGGCCGGGCTTAACGTTTACGCCCTTGCGGACAACCAGGAGCGCATAGTTTTTAATCTTGGGCTCCAGGGCCTTCATGCCCTCCAGAGCTTCTTCGACCGTCAGGGCAGCTCGAATCATATGCCACTCCATCTATCTATAGAACAGTAAAAAGGCGCGCCGCTAAAACGACGCGCCTTATATCTTAGCGATATGTATGAATACAAACGCTACTTCTTCTTGGAGTCCTTCTTGTCCTCCTCGGCAGCCGCGCGCTCGATAAGAGCGTTGAGCTTGTTCTCGGACATGCCCTCGGCCTGCGTGCGGTACATGTTGCGCAGGGGACGAATACGAACGAAGTCGTAGATAAAGTCACCCAGAATGATGACATAGGACAAAACGATGCCGACCATCTGGACGGGACTGGACACCGTGCCGCCGGGAGCGAAGTAGAGCGAAGCCCAAATTGCCACGACGAGTACCATGCCGATGGCGAGCACGGCCCACCAGATACGGCGGCGCTTGGTGTAGTCCTCATCCTGCTTAAGGAGGATATTCGACACCGTATAGATACGATCCTCGCGAGCACGCTGCTTGGCCTTGCGGGCGCGCTTCTCCTCCTTGGAAAGGCCTTCCAGGTTTTCACCCTTCTCGAGCTCTTTGCGGCGTGCCTTAGACGAAGCCGGCACGACGCGAACGGAGCTCGCTGCCTGGCGAGCGGGCTTAGCAGATGCGGCGGACTTGCGCGCAACCCCGGTAACTTCGTGGGATTGCGTGCGCTTGTTCGTGGCGCTACGGGTACTCACTTATGCGTTCTCCTTCATGCTTGTGAACTGGGAGCCCGTGATGATCTGGAAGGCCTCGCGATAGCGCTCGGACGTGCCATCGATGACCTCGGCGGGCAGGTGCGGGGTCTCCCCCGTCATATCCCAGTTGGCTTTGAGCCAATTGCGGACGAATTGTTTGTCGTAGCTAGGCTGAATCTTGCCCTCCTCGTAGCTGGCAGCGGGCCAGAAACGGCTGGAGTCGGGCGTTAGGCACTCGTCGATCAGCGTAACCTTGCCATCGATGACACCGAACTCGAACTTGGTGTCGGCGATGATGATGCCTCGAGTCGCGGCATACTCGGCAGCGGCCTTGTAAATCTTGAGGGACAGGTCGCGAATCTGCGTGGCGATATCCTCACCCACGATCTCGCAGCAACGCTCGAACGAAATGTTCTCGTCGTGGTCGCCGATCTCGGCCTTCGTGGACGGCGTGAACAGCGGCTCGGGAAGCTTGGAGGCCTCGGTCAGACCCTCAGGCAGCTGAATGCCGCAGACGGTGCCGTTCTCGTCATAGGTCTTCTTGCCCGAACCGGTCAGATAGCCGCGGACGATGCACTCGATAGGAATCGTCTGGGCCTTCTTGACCAGCATGGCGCGGCCTGCGAGGTAGTCACGATACTCGGCAAACTCCTCGGGGAAATCCGCCGGGTCGATGGAGACGAGGTGGTTGGGAACGATGTCGGCAAACTTATCGAACCAGAATGCCGAGATGCGGTTGAGCACCTCTCCCTTAAACGGAATCTCGTCGGGGAGAATGAAGTCGAACGCAGAAATGCGGTCGGTGGCGACCATCAGCAGGTTTTCACCGGCATCATAGATATCACGAACCTTGCCACGGGAATCCGGACGACGCTCCATCGTTGTCACGTGAGTCACTCCTTACCTAAATACGACAGTAATGCGGGTTCTTCCCCGCACGTTTTCGCAAACTCGGAGCGGCAGGGACGAAACCCCTCCTTCACCGAATAGCGAAAAGCTAGTGCTCCATTGTAGTAGATGCCGCGTCCGCCGTGTGCTCGCGAGGCAGATGAATCGTAAAAGTCGTACCCTTTCCAAGCTCCGACTCCACGGATATGTAGCCATGATGACGCTCGACAATCTGCTTGGTCACGGCGAGGCCCACGCCCAGGCCGCCCGCCTCGCGGGCGCGACTGGCGTCGGCACGCCAAAAACGTCCGAAAATACGCGACAGGTCTTCCTTGGCGATTCCAATGCCCGTGTCCGAGACCGCAATATCGACATGTTTACGGTCACTGAGCACCGACACCACGACCCATCCGCCCTCGGGGGTATAGCGCATGGCATTACTCATGAGGTTGATGACGCATTGCGTGATCATGTCGGGATCCGCCTCGACAACGTCATCGTGGCCCTGCGTCTCATCTGCAAAGCGCAAACGCAGGTCACGGTCGGCAAACAAGCGCTCCTGGCCATTCACAATCGAGCGCACAAACGGCACCATATCCACCGGCTCCAGGTTGAGTGGCGCGGTACTGTTTTCCATGCGCGACAGGTCGAGCATCTGCTGCACCAGACGGGCCAGACGACGCGTCTCGGATGCGACCGTTTCCAGGTGTTCGTCATCGGTGGGATACACACCGTCTTGCATGGCCTCGACCGTTGCAAGCATGGCCATGAGCGGCGTGCGCAGCTCGTGGGCAACATCAGAGGTCAGGCGCTTCTCGTGCTTCATGTCCTTCTCGAGTGAGGTGGCCATCTCGTCGAAGGTCTCTCCCAGCTGATCGATCTCATCATCGCCGCGCAAACCCGTACGAGCGGACAGGTCTCCATCACGAATCTGCTTGGCCGTGCTCGTAATTCGATGAATCGGCTTGGTAAGCATGCGCGACACAAGCGCTCCGATAACGACCGAGATGCAGACGGCCACAACCGCGGCAAGGGCCATGGCGTTAAAGGTCTTCTCTCTGAATGCCGAGTCTGCCCTGGTGAGCAGGGCATCGGAGCCAACCGCCCACAATTTGACCTGACCCACGTGCTCGCCGGAGGACGTCACGATCTCAACGTTGGCAACACTATTGGAATCGGTGGGAGCAGACGAGACTGGGCTGTGCGATGCCCTCTTTCCGCTCGCATCGTCGGTCGTCGCCTGATTTTCGCGTACATCGGCAGTAGCGCTTGCCGAGGGCCACGAGTCGTCGTAGACGATGACGCCCTTTTTATTGACGACCTGCATACCAAGATCGTCGGACACCAAGCTCGATGTCGCGACCGTACGCAGCTCCCCCGCGGTCCAAGAACCGTTTTCCTCATATGACGTTGCCAACTTTTCGGCAGCGGAATTGGCGATTTCGACAATATTGGAGCGTGTGTAATCCGTAAAAACCGTGCCCCATACAACGGAGACTACGCCCACCAGCACCAATACCGTCATGAGCGATGTCAGGGCAAAAGCCAGGGCCATGCGCGAGGGATAGCTCATCGTCGGCCGTGAATCGGAACGAGGCGTGTTCCAACTAGCCTTGGAACCCGCCTCGTTCTCCTGCTTATGCTTTTGCCCGATTTCAAAGCGCGCAGGTGTCATATGTGATTTCCTTTATTTCTCGTCCGACTTATCGGTCTTGGTCGGAGCCTCGAAGCGGTAGCCGACACCGTGGACGGTGTAGAGCCACTTGGGCTTCTTGGGGTCGTCGCCCAGCTTGGCGCGAAGGTTCTTCACGTGGCTGTCGATGGTGCGCTCGTAACCCTCAAAGTCGTAGCCGAGCACCTTCTCGACCAGCTCCATGCGGTTGTAGACGCGGCCGGGGTGACGGGCAAGCGTGGTGAGCAGCTTGAACTCGGAAGCCGTCAGGTCGACTTCCTTGCCCTCGACCAAAATCTTGTGGCCCGAGATGTCAATGACCAGATCGCCAAAGTCGAGCACCTCGACGGCCGGCTCATCGGCCTGGTGGGCACGGCGGAACAAGGCGCGCACGCGCGCGACAAGTTCGCGCGGCGAGAACGGCTTGATCAGATAGTCGTCGGCACCGAGCTCGAGGCCGATAATACGGTCCTCGATCTCGCCCTTGGCCGTCAGCATAATGATGGGGACATCCGAGGTGTCGCGAATGGTGCGGCAAACGCGCTCGCCGGGAATCTTGGGGAGCATGAGGTCGAGCACGACCAGGTCGAACTGATGCTTCTCGAACTCCTCGATAGCGGACTGGCCGTCGCCCACGCCCACAACCCAATAGCCCTCGCGCTCGAGATAGGCAGCGACAGCGTCACGGATTGCCTTCTCATCCTCGACCAGCAGAATCTTTTTTGCATCTGAAGCCATAACACGGCCCCCCTGTCTCAATTAGCTAAGAACAAGCTCATTTTAACGCACCTGAGCCCACCGGGTATCGCATGGGTGCGATAGCTCGGCGGGCGGTACTCATAGTCACAACGCGCTTATTCCCCTGTCGAGCCCTTTTTAACCCCTCGGAGACTAAAGAGAGAACAAGCGAGCGGTAACCGTCTCGGGAATTCCCTGGCTGTTACGCACCGTTGCGTACGTTAAGAACGAGTTCGATTTACCCGCCGTAGCAGGATAATCGCCATACTCCAAAGCTCGGTCGGGCGACAGCAGCGAGCCATAGGTCTTGGCAGAGGTGTCGATCAGGAAATGCGACGCCTGTACCTTAACAAGGTATTTATTCTTCTTGCCAGCCGCACATGCGAGCGGCTCGCGTGACAGAAAGAGGTACGGCCCTCCCTCATTACCGATATACGTGCCCATATTGCCCAGGCTGCCCACGCCGCTATAGGCCGCCTCGATAGAAAACACGAAGGTATCGCCCATATACACGGCCTCGAAAGGCGAAACTGACGAAGGGAGGACCAGCTGGGCACGCTTGGTGTTGTTGCCGTCGGTCAGATCGATTGCCGTAATGCCGTAGTAGACGCCCTCGTCGTTGCGGACACGCGGCGAGATGGTCAAAATGCCGTCGCTCGCGCGCGGAGCCGATGCAAAGCGGCCCGTCGATTTCCAAATTGTCTCGGCCTTGGATTCATCAAGTGAGCGACGATAGCAAAACGAATCACTACTCGTTTTATTGCCGCCTGTCGAAGGCATTTTATACCAGATGACTGATGACCCGAACGCCGTAAACAGGGGCGGATCATAGTCCTTGCCGCCTCGATCGAGCTCAACCACATCGCCAGAGAGCGAAGCGCCCGACAGATTTTGAGCGTAGAGCTTCCACGATGAATTGGCAAAGTTCATCTCAACCCACGCGAATACGCCGTCGCCGGCGCGGACATCGTAGAATGCATATCCCGTGCCCTCGACAGGATCCTCGATTAATGTGGTAAGCGAGCCATCGCCCAGGTTGAGCACACCGAGCGTGTTGGCGTGCAATGCCGATGCGGGCGCCATCATCGCCGCGGCGTAATCGCCGTCGCAGTAGTAAGCAGCGTACCCAGAGGCAGCGTCCACGACGCCGCCGGCTCAAGATCGATGTCGACTGCCTCGTACTCATCCGTAATCGAGATGATCTTGGAATCGTCCTTGATAACCTGCGGCTCGCCGGCGGCATCATC
>USKV01000021.1 GCA_900555355.1 uncultured Collinsella sp. | reverse complement strand
CCGAGCAGACTGCCCCCGCCGCCGCTGCGCCCGAGACCGTGCCCGCAGCTACCGAAGCCGCACCAGAGCCCAGCGACCACCTGGCCGCCATGATGCGCCGCAGCGCCCGCCGCGAGGAAGCCTACGTGCCCACCTCGCAGCTCCGCCGCTTCACCCTGCCCGATTCGGCGCCCATTATGCGCCGCGTCATGGGCTTTCTGTCTGACCAGGCCCGCACACTCATCCATGCCGGCGTGTCGCGCGACCGCATCTGCATCGATCCCGGTCCGGGCTTTGGCAAGACGGCCAACGAAGACATCGTCATCCAGCGCGAGACCGCCAAGATGGCGTCGCTGGGCTATCCGCTCATGTGCGCCGTGTCACGCAAGCGCTTTGTGGGCACCGTCTCGGGCGTGACTGAGGCCGCCGCGCGCGATGCCGCCACGTTTGGTGTGTGCCTGGGCGCCATCCAGGCTGGCGCCAACATCGTGCGCGTGCATGACGTCGCGGGCTTTGCGCAGTTCCTGAACGGTTACTGGGCTGTTGCCAAGCCGCAACCGCGCCGTGCGTTTGTGGCCGTGGGTTCCAACCTGGGGCATCGCTGCGACAACATCCGCGCCGCACGCGACATGATCGCCGAGATTCCACTCACCTGCGTGTCTAACTCCTCCAAGATTTACGAGAGCGAGCCTGCCTACGAGACGCGCCAGGACGCGTTTGCCAACGCCGTCATCGAGATCAAGACCGAGCTTGCGCCGCTGGTGCTGCTCGACGAGCTCATGAAGATCGAGGCCGAGCTGGGACGCGACCGCTCCAAAAAGGCCAAGGCCAACGGTCCGCGCACCATCGACTTGGACCTGCTGTGGATGGACGGCGAGACCCACGGCGGCAAGAAGCTGCGTCTGCCGCATCCGCTGATCGGCGAGCGCGACTTTGTGCTGGTGCCGCTCGAGGACCTGATGCACGACCCGGCGCGGTTCTTCCGCTACAACGGCGTCGAGGTCAAGGAGCCCGAGGACCGCGTGGGCCATATCGTGGGCGAATTGGGGCGCATGTAGATGATCGAGATGAATGCTGTTGCCGCCGGTACCGAGCTCGACGCGGCGCGTGACGCGGGCCGCGAGGGCATGTCCGCGGGCTGGTGCGCGTGGAGCGCGGGCGATGCATCGCTGATGTTTTCGCTGGTCGTGCGCCCCGATGTGAACATGCATGCCTTCCACGGCCTGCCGTTTGTGGCCGCAATGGGCATGATGGACGCGCTCGCGGGCACGGCCGCAACGCCGGGCCTGGGGCTTGCCGGCAAAGTGGGCATCCAGTGGCCGAGCGACATCGTGTGCGGCGCGCCTGCGTTTGAGACGTCGCTCGCGCGTGTTGCCGTGAACGGCGGTGCCGGTGCCGCGGGCATGTTCGGTGCCGTGACGGTGGATATTGAGCGCGCGGCGCTGGGCGAGCTTGGTGTGGATGTGGCTGACGAAGCGCTGGTCGAGGTATTGGCCACCGCTGTGCTGACCCGTGTGGACGCCTGGGCGGTTGCCGCCAACGCGCCACAGGGCGCTGCCGGCCCGCTGGCCCCGGTGCTGGGCGAGTACTTCGACATGGTGCCGCTGCTGGGCCGCCAAGTTGCGGCGGTGTCGCCCAACGGCTTGCCGCTTGCGGTCGGTGTGTTTGCGGGCCTGGACATCTGGGGTCGTGCGACCATCAAGACCGATGCCGGCGAGCAAGAGTTTCCGCCCGAGGCCGTACGAATTCGCGGACTGTAACGCGAGGCACCCGCGCTCAAAGATAACGATGACAACGAAGCCCTCTTCGGCCTGTGCCGGGGAGGGCTTTGCGTGACTGCGGGGTAGCACCTCGGACCTATTCCTCAAAACTGAAAATTTTTCGATTTTGAGGAATAGGCTTGGCGAGCATTTGCGGGGACTGTGGCATCGGGCGTGCTTGACTTAAGCCCCTGCTCTATCCCAGCTCCTGCATGCGGCGGTAGATTTCGCAGATGCCTTTGATGGTGAGTTGGCCGTCGACTATGTCGAAGGCGTCGGTCGAATCGGCGACGATGCTGGCGAGGCCGCCCGTGGCGATAACGGTGGCATCGTCGCGGCCCAGCTCGCGCTTCATGCGCGCGACCAGGCCCTCGGCCATGGCGGCGGCGCCCGTCACGGCGCCCACCTTGATGCACTCCTCGGTATCGCGGCCGATGGCATGCTCGGGCGCCTCGAGCGGAACGCTGGCGAGCTTGGCGGCTCGGGCGGCGAGCGCGTCCATCGAAATGCGGATGCCCGGCGCAATCGCTCCACCAATGTAATAACCGTCCTCATCGATGACGTCGATATTGGTCGCGGTGCCAAAGTCCACCACGATTGCCGGCGCGCCGTAGAAGGTCTCGGCCGCAACGGCGTTAGCGACGCGATCGGCGCCTACGGCCTGGGGACGCGCCGCGCGCAGCTTGGTCACCGCGGCCGTCTGCGGCCCGATAACGATGGCGTCCGCGGCAATGCGGTCGGCCACAGTGTGCCACTCGCGCGAGAGCTGCGGCACCACGCCGGCAAAGGCGATCGCGTCGACCGCATCGAGTGAAAGGCCGTACATCTTAAAGAAGCCCATCAGGCGCACATGGATCTCGTCGGCGGTATAGGAGCGGTCGGTGGGCATGCGCCACGACTGCACCAGCTCGTTTCCGTCAAACAGGCCCATGGCCGTCTGCGTGTTTCCCATATCGATAGCGAGCAGCATGTCTACTCCCGGTGTTGGCATAAAAGGACGCGCACCATTGTATACGCGCCGTCGACGGCGCTCGGCTGCGATTCGTTCACGGCGATATGGGCTGAGGGGTTTTAAATATGAAGGAATTATGCTCTACGAGATTTCCCTTGCCGTTTACCGAACTCCCGCGTAATATTCTTTCTTGCGCACATGAGGTGCCCAGACATTGCGGGGTGGAGCAGTCTGGTAGCTCGCCGGGCTCATAACCCGGAGGTCGTAGGTTCAAATCCTGCCCCCGCGACCAAGAACTTGCAGCTCGTCGGCCTAGCCGGCGAGCTTTTTTGTTATTTCGGGACCGTGTTTTCGGTCCAATTCTCGGCCTCTCAAACAAAATCTCGACCTGTAACATCTAGACCCGATTTAGGCGGCTAGGTGTTACAGATCGAGATATACCGGTGGGTTGGGTCCCGTTTGTCTAAATCTGTAACACGAGGGACGGTTTTTGCCGAGCAACCGTTACAGATTGAGATTTTCTAGCAGGCGGGTTTGGTTCGTCTCGATCTGTAACAGTAAGACCCAGTTTTGCCGCGTAACTGTTACAGATTGAGATAAACCGACGGGCCGCCCCGCCCATCCCCATCTGCCTGCCGCCACCTGATATTCGCCGATTTTCGTTGTACCGCTGTGCCCCCATGCCATATCCTCTAGACAACTACGCGACACCATCGCCGCCGCGCCTACAAGAGAGGAATGTCCATGACCGCACCTGCATCCAAGCTGCTCCAGCCCATTACGGTTGGCCCCCTTGAGCTCAAGAACCGCATTATGTTCCCGCCGCTGACCACCGGCTACGAGGAGCGCGACGGTTCCATCGGCGAGCGCAGCCTGGCCTTTTATGAGCGTCTGGCCCGTGGCGGCGTGAGCTACATCGTCATCGGCGACGTCGCTCCCGTTATGACCGCAAGCCCCACGCCCAAGCTGGCGACCGACGCCCAGATCCCCACGTTTAAGGCGCTGGCCGATACCGTCCACAAGCACGGTGCCAAGGTCGCGCTGCAGCTGTTCCACCCCGAGTATGACGTGCCCGGTGTCGGCCGCATGGTCATGGGATCCATGGCCGCTGCCAAGGCCGCGCAGGAGGCCAAGGCCGCCGGCGACGAGGAGACCTTTGCCGCCAAGATGGCCGAGTCCAACGAGATCCGCAACCAGGCCTACGCCAAGCTGCATCACGACATGCAGCACTTTGTGAACGAGGCGAGCGTAGAGCAGCTCACCCAGATCAAGGAGGCCATTGCTGCCTCGGCCGCTCGCGCGCAGCAGGCCGGCATCGACGCCATCGAGGTCCACGGCGACCGCTTGGTGGGTTCGCTGTGCTCGGCTATCCTCAACAAGCGCACCGACGAGTACGGTGGCTCGTTCGAGAACCGCGTTCGCTACGCGCTCGAGGTCGTCGCTGCCATTAAGGAAGCCGCGCCGCAGCTGATGGTGGAGTACAAGCTCCCCGTGATCATGGAGAACCCCGACGGCACGCCGCGCGGCAAGGGCGGCCTGCAGCCCGACGAGGCCTGCGAGTTCGCCAAGCTGCTCGAGGGCGCGGGCATCGACATGATCCAGGTTGCACAGGCCAACCACACCGGCAACATGGGCGACACCATTCCGCCCATGGGCGCCATGCCCTACAACTGGACGCTGCCCGTGGCCGAGCGCGTCAAGGCCCTGGTCTCCGTGCCGGTGGCAACCGTCGGCCGTGTTGTCTCGGTCGAGGCCGGCGAGAAGATTCTGGAAGACGGCGCCGCCGACATCATCGCCTATGGCCGCTCGCTCATGTGCGACCCCGACATTGCGCTGAAGGCTGCCACGGGTGAGCCCATCCGCGAGTGCCTCAACTGCAACAAGGGCTGCGTCGATGCGATTCAAAACCGCAAGTACATCTCGTGCGTGCTCAACGCCGAGAACGGCGACGAGGCGACCGTCGCCATCAAGCCGGGCGAGGGCGACAAGAAGATCGCCGTGGTGGGCGGCGGTATTGCCGGCCTGGAGGCCGCACGCGTGGCGGCCAAGCGCGGCTACGATGTGACCGTCTACGAGGCGAGCGATCATCTGGGCGGCCAGATTGTGCTGGCGGCCGCGCCTCCGCGCAAGGACGAGATCATGCGCTCGGTTGAGTACTACGAGAAGATTCTGCCCGGCCTGGGAGTGAAGGTTGAGCTCAACCATGCCGCTACTGCTGAGGACCTCAACGCCGCCGACGCCGCGATTGTGGCCGTGGGCGCGCACGACGTGGTTATCCCCGTTCCGGGTGCCGACTCGGAGAAGGTCGTCTCGAGCTGGGACGTGCTGGCCGGCAAGGTGGAGCTCAGCGGGCGCGTCGCCGTCATTGGCGGTGGCCTGGTGGGCACCGAGACTGCCGAGTACCTGCTGCAGCATGGCTGCGAGGTGGCGATCGTGGAGATGCTCGACAAGATTGCCGCGGGCGAGTCCGAGACCATTCTGCCGCTGATCATGAGCGACTTTGCCGAGCACAACGTGGAGCAGCACGTGAAGACCCGCCTGACCGCCATTACCGACGAGGGCGTGGAGGCCATTCGCACTACCGAGGACGGCGCCGAGGAGCCGGTGAAGATCGCCTGCGATTACGTGGTGATGGCCGTGGGCTCCAAGGCCAACGCGTTTGACCTGGATGGCGTGACGGTGCCCGTGACCTGCGTGGGCGACTGCTCGGGCGAGCGCACCGCCGACATTGCGAGCGCCATTCGCACGGCATATCACGCGGCCAACGAGCTGTAGTTAACTTCGCGGCCAGGCGGGGCGGTAGCACGGATCCGTCTCGCCCGGCTGTGTCCCGTCGGATGTCAACCGGTGCGGGGCCTGCAAGCGCGCAGGTCCCGCCCTTTTTGTTTTGCTCCGGTGGATGGCAATGCGCGGTAATCATGAGGAGTGAGGACGTCTACTGCCTTGCAGATCACTCAAAATTATTGGGGGAGGGGTTAATAACTATATCCTCTATACCAAAGGACATAAAGAGATGCCAATTTTGTTGACAAGCGAATGACGATTAGCTGCGAGCTAGCTACCAGCGTAAATAATCGATAAAGAAATGTCGTAAATAGGTGTCAAATGCCCAGATAACGCCGCGTCTATTTTAATTAACTGCTTTGAGCAAACAGTAAAATGCTACTATCTAACTTGCACGTAAGAAAGCAGATTAACGGTTAAGGCTAAGAAGTGGCAGGTATGTCGGAAGCAACTAGGACTCGCACGCATGCGCCCGAGGTTAGACAGCGCGCCGTCGAGATCCTCCAAGAGGGGGTCGGTCATCGCGCCCTCGCTGCGGAGCTTGGCATTCCCCAGGCCACGGCTCGTCAGTGGGCCCGCGCATATGCCGTGGGCGGCGCCGACGCCGTGCTCAACGCGGGCGCTCGCCATCACACCTATTCGTACGACGTCAAGCTCGCCGTGGTAAAGGATCGCCTGGAAAACGGCCTGACGGTTCGCGAAGCCATGATTAAGCACAAGATTCCCAGCGAGTCTTCGGTCAAGGCCTGGTGTCGCCAGTATCGCGATGGCGGCGCCGACGCGCTTATCGATAAGCCGCGCGTTAAACAGGCAGAGTAGCAAGAGGGTGCGCCCACAGGGGCGCATTTTTCTTGCCGCCCCACTGCTCCAAAGCGGACGTGCCCTTGCCCCGTACGCCTAAAACTCCCCAGTTGACCGAAAACCTGCCGCCGTTGCTCCTCAATTGAGCTATAACGTTAAACAATTGCAGCGTTTTTGCATGGGGGAGTGATGGTATGACGCTACTGTATTTCCTTACCCTGTTTCCGCTGGTACCGGCGCTGGGCATGCTGCTTGCGCGCGGTGACCGCGCCCGCGATGCGGTGGGGCTCATAGGCTCCGGCATTATTATGGCGGTGACAGTTGTAGTCGCCGTCATGTTTTTTGGCACGGGTCCGCAGAGCTTTGAGGTTGCCCCCGGCACCTCGCATGTGCTCTCGATCATCAGCTCCGTCATCGACGTAATTCTGTGCGCCGTTATCCTGTACAACGCGTACAAATATAGGAACGCGCTCACCACGGTGCTCGGCATAGTCCAGCTGGTGGGCTCGCTCGCCTTTGCAACCATGACGCTGCCCGCGGCCGAAGCCGTCACGGCGACGCCGCTCTACCTGGACTACATGAGCGTGATCATGGTGCTTGCCGTCGGCATCGTCGGCAGCCTGATCTGCGTGTACGCCCTGGGCTACATGAAGGACTTCCAGGCCCACGACGAGCACGAGGCCGCGCTGCGCGGGCAGACCGCGCCCGACCGTCGCCCGCAGTTCCTGGCGCTTATGTTCCTGTTCCTCTCAGCCATGTTCGTCATCGTGACGAGCGACAACCTTGAGTGGCTGTTCTGCGGCTGGGAAATCACCACCGTGTGCTCGTTCCTTATGATCGGCTACACGCGTACGCCCGAGGCCATTAAAAACGCCTTCACCCAGATCATCCTCAACATGATGGGCGGCATCGCGTTTTTGGCCGGACTCATGTACCTGCACGTTAACGGCATGCCGCTGACCATCTCGGGCATGATCGAGCTTTCCGGCGCCGGAACCGCGCAATCCGCGCTGCTGGTGATGCCGGTCATCCTGCTGTCGCTCGCCGCACTCACCAAGGCCGCGCAGATGCCGTTCCATACCTGGCTGCTCGGTGCCATGGTTGCCCCCACCCCCACGAGCGCCCTGCTGCACTCGTCAACCATGGTCAAAGCCGGCGTGTTCCTGATGGTCAAGCTGAGCCCGCTCTATGCTATCTATCCTGTGACCGGTTTTATGGTCACGAGTGTGGGTGCCATCACGTTTTTGCTCGCTGCCCTCATGGCCATCTCGCAGAGCAACGCCAAGCGCGTGCTCGCGTACTCCACCATTTCCAACTTAGGCCTCATTAGTGCCTGCCTGGGTGTCGGCGCGCCCGAGGCCGTATGGGCGGCCATCTTCCTGATCCTGTTCCACACGGTGGCCAAGTCGCTGCTGTTCCTGTGCGTGGGCACGGCCGAGCATCATATCGGCAGCCGCGATATCGAGGACATGGACGGTATGTTCAGCCGCATGCCGCACCTGACGCGCCTGATGATGCTGGGCATCATGGGCATGTTTGTGGCGCCGTTTGGCATGCTCGTGTCCAAGTGGGGCGCCCTGGTGGCGTTTGCACAGACCGGCAACGTGCTCATGATTATGGTGCTGGCCTTTGGCTCGGCAGCGACGTTCTTCTTCTGGGGCAAGTGGCTTGCCAAGCTTTCGGGCGTCGACCCCACGGCTCAAAACGTTGAGGTCAATGTCCATAAGACCGAATGGATGGCGCTCAACACCATCGCCGCGCTGCTGATTCTGTGCTGCGTAGCCTTCCCGCTCATCTCGAGCGGTCTGGTGTCGCCTTACCTCGCCATGGTGTTTGGCCGCGTGCCGTACGTTATCGGCAAGGACGCCATGTATCTGATGGTGGTTATCGTGGCGTTTATCGCCGTGGTGCTGCTGACGTCGTTCCGCGTGAGCAATAAGCCGCGCGTCAACGTGTACCTTTCGGGCGTGGGAACCGACAAATATCGCCATTTCCGCGGCTCGATGGGACACGAGGTGAAGGCCGAAAAGCGCAATTGGTATTCGGAGGACGCCCTTGGCGAGAAGCGCATTGGCCCCGCAGGTAGCGTCGTGTGCTGCAGCATTATCTTGTTTGCGCTGCTGTGCTGCGCGTGGATTGGGCCCGAGCGGCTTGCCATGAGCGCGCCCTCGGTGCTGCGCGGCAAGTATTTTGAAGGTTCGGGTGTCGTGGGCATTTTTATTGGCACCGTGGCGTTTGCCCTGCTGGCGCCGCTTGCGGGCGGCCTGATCGACGGCCTCGACCGCAAACTTTCGGCCCGCATGCAGGGCCGCGTGGGCCCGCGCCTGCTTCAGCCATTCTACGACGTTGCCAAGCTGCTGCGCAAAGCCCCTGCCAGCGTAAACACCATGGACGATACCTATATGGCGTGCGCGCTCATCTTTACCGTGGTGGGCGGCGGCATCTTTGTGTCGGGCTCTAACACGCTACTGTGCGCTTTTATGGTGACGCTCGCCGCGATCTTTGTGGTGCTGGCGTCCGCCTCGACGCAAAGCCCGTTTGCCCAGGTTGGCGCCGATCGTGAGTTGCTGCAGGTTATGAGCTACGAGCCCGCCGTTCTGCTGATGAGCGTGGGCCTGTATCTTGCCACCGACAGCTTTGATTCCATCGCCGTGACGGGGCAGTCGGCCCCCATCATCGTGTACAGCGCGCCCATTTTCCTCGCGCTGCTTGCGGTGCTTACCATCAAGCTGCGCAAGTCGCCGTTCGATCTTTCGTACTCGCATCACGCGCATCAGGAGATCGTCCAGGGCGTCGCTACCGAGATGAGCGGCGGCACGCTGGCCAAGATGACCCTTATGCACTGGTGCGAGACCGTGCTGTTTTTGATGTGGGTGGGCATGTTCTTTGTTTGGGACAACCCGGTGAGCTGGGTCGTAGCCCTGGTCGTGATGGCCGCGACGTACTTTGCCGAGGTCCTGATCGACAACACCTTCGCGCGCAGCACCTGGCGCAGCTGCTTTAAGCTCGGATGGGGCGTGGCGCTGGTGTTTGGCCTGCTCAACCTTATGCCCATCCTCGTCGACGTGTTTATTTAGGAGGCGGCATTCATGGATCATAAAATGTCGCGCTCGCCGTGGGTTATTCATTACGACGGCTCGAGCTGCAACGGATGCGATATCGAGGTGCTGGCCTCGCTCACGCCGCTGTTCGACGCGGAGCGCTTTGGCGTGGTCAACACCGGCAACCCCAAGCATGCGGATATCTTTTTGGTGACGGGTTCGGTCAATGCCCAGAACCTGCCCGTCGTGCGCCAGATCTACAACCAGATGCTCGAGCCCAAGTGCGTGGTGGCGTGCGGAATTTGCGCGTGTTCGGGCGGCGTATTCCGCGATGCCTATAACGTGATCGGCGGCGTGGACCGCGCGATTCCCGTGGATGTGTACGCGCCCGGGTGCGCCATTCGCCCCGAGACCGTGATCGATGCCATCGTGGAGGCGTGCGGCATCCTGGACCAGAAGGAGGCCGTGATGCGCGCCGGCGGCGACCCGCTCACCGTGGGCGGCGCCGCTACCTGGGATGGTGGCGTTGAGCTAGGCGAGGACGGGTTTGTAGCTGCTGCGGGGGCCGGGGCCGGTGTCGACGCAGGCGCGGCTGACGGTGCGCCCGCCGCTGCAAAGGAGGCCGAGTAATGCAAAAGGCTATCTATACCATCGTTGGGATCGACGAGCTGTTACCGAATGTGCAGGCGCTCAAGGGTGCCGGCGCGCGCTTTGTGCAGATGCATGCCGAGCGCTGTGTGGACGACGGATCGTATCGCCTGGTCTATACGTTTATCAACGTTCGTGCTGCTCAGGAGCAGATTGCGCAGGACGGCAGCTATGCGATCGACAACCTGGTGGTTGAGGGCATCGGCCAGTACCAGGAGATTCCGTCCATCAGCTCGTACTATCCGGCGGTATTCCCGTTTGAAAACGAAGCGCACGACCTATTTGGTCTTGCCATCACCGACATGCAGATCGACTTTAAGGGCTTTTTCTACCAGGTTTCGACTGCCGAGCCCATGAGCGTTATTACGCCCGAGGTGAAGGCTGCGCGCGAGAAGGCCATGAAGGTCCGTGCCGCCGCCGAAGCCAAGGCGCGCAAGGCCGCTGCCGAAAAGGCCGCCGCTGCTGCGGCTGCTGCAGGGGAGGGCGCTGCGAGCGCCGGCGATGCCGCGGGCTCCGATGCTCAGCACGATGAGGCTGCTGCGAAGGCGGCGCTCAAAGCCGCCGAGCTGGAAGCAAAGCTCGCCGCCATGGATCCCGAGAAAGCGGCCAAGGTCCGCGCGGCGCTTGCCGCCAAGGCCGCCCGCGACAAGCAGAAAAAGGAGGCGTAAGGCCCATGGCACATCGCTCCGTCATTCCGTTTGGCCCGCAGCACCCGGTGCTGCCCGAGCCGCTTCATCTGGACCTGGTGATTGAGGACGACCGCGTTCTCGAGGCAATTCCGCAGATCGGCTTTGTGCACCGCGGACTCGAGAAGCTCACCGAAAAGCGCGACATGCACCAGTTTGGCTACATCGCCGAGCGCATCTGCGGCATCTGCGCCGTGGGCCATAGCTACGGCTATGCCAGCGCCTGCGAGCGCATGCTCGACATCGAGGTGCCCGGCCGCGTGCAGTATATCCGCACCATTTTGCACGAGCTTTCGCGCATTCACTCGCACCTGCTGTGGCTGGGCCTGCTCGCCGATGCCTTTGGCTTCGAGGCGCTGTTCTATCGTTCGTGGACGCTGCGCGAGCAGATTCTCAAGATTTTTGAGAGCACCTGCGGCGGCCGCGTGATCCTTTCGATTAACGAGATCGGCGGCCTTAAGCACGATATCGAGGACTCCGAGCTGGCCGGCATTGTCCAGACGCTCGATGCCATGCGCCCCGACTACGAGGCCCTGGTGCATACGTTTTTGGACGACGCCAGCTGCGGCGAGCGCCTGCATGGCGTGGGCGTGATCAGCAAGAAAGATGCACTGGAGCTTTCGATGGTCGGCCCGTTCGGCCGCGCCTCGGGCGTGGATTACGACGTGCGCATGTTCGGTGACGGTGCCTATGCGGACCTGGCTGCATTTGAGCCCATCGTTGCTACCGATGGCGACTGCTATGCCCGCTGCCAGGTGCGTTGCGCCGAGGTCACGCAGGCCATGGACATCATCAAGGAGCTTGTCGGCAAGATTCCGCACGACGGCATCGGCGGGCGTACCAAGCTCACACCGGCCGACGGCGCGCGCGGCGAGGTTGTGATTGAGCAGCCGCGCGGCGAGGCGTATTACTATGTGCGCGGTAACGGCACCAAGAACTTGGACCGCTTCCGCGTGCGGACGCCGACGTCGCAAAACCTGGCGGGTCTGACGCATGCGCTGCAGGGCGTACTCCTTGCCAACGTTCCCATGATTATCCTGACCATCGACCCCTGCATTAGCTGCACGGAAAGGTAGGCGCGGCATGAGTTTGCTGACATTTGCCAAGACAGCCTTGGGCTCTATGGTCAAGCAGCCGGTTACGGTGTGCTATCCGCAGGAGAAGCTCGCGGCGCCCGAGCGCTTGCGCGGGCATATCGTCAACGACATGGACGTGTGTATCTGCTGCGGCATGTGTGCGCGTCGCTGTCCGGCGGGCGCGCTCGCAGTCGATCGCAAGGGTGGAACGTGGTCGATCGACCCGTATGCCTGCGTGGTGTGCGGTGAGTGCATCGAGAGCTGCCCCAAGCACTGCCTGACTATGGACACCGCCCGCACCCCAGTCGCAGCGGACAAGACTCCCACAGTGGAAACCAAGCCGGAATAGCGCTGGAATAGGGCCGGTGGGGCAAAAATGCCCCATCGGCCCCGCGCTTAAACGCGCGGTTGGGCCGCCACGAACAAAACTATGCCGGATTACGGGGCTGGATAGCGAATCTCCGACCATACAGAAAATCGCAAAAACAAAACCGCAGGTAGATAGCCTGCCGTTTTTCAAAAAATGAGGGTATGGATGA
>USKV01000020.1 GCA_900555355.1 uncultured Collinsella sp. | reverse complement strand
AGTCATCACTGTTGTGTCCTCGCTGGCGGAGATAAAGTGGCGATAGACCTGCGAGGACACAACAGTGATGACTGAGCTCACAGCGGCACCAATCACCGAGCCGGCAATGCCGATCTTTGAAGCAAGCGCCACGCTCGTGGCGGCAGCTGCGGCGCCGGCGATGATCTGGGGAATGGAAATGTCGTCAAACAGACCCTTTTTGGGCGCGATGGCCATGGTCTGTCCGATGGAATGGTTCTCGTGCACGCCGTTGTTGAGCGATGCCGGCGTCATGACGCGCGTGCGCGGCGCGTCGGTGTACTTGGTTGTCATACGGGGTCCTCCCGGTGTAAATCTGCTTCGTTTCGTGTAGCCATCAGGGTACCCACCAGATGTGAATCGTACGTGACATTTAACAGATACCATCAACTCATCAATAGCTCACCAAGTTGGTGGGATGCGGTTGCGCCCGGCGGTTGAACTACAATAGGGCTTGCTAATTGTGTTGAATAGCGTTTACGCACGGGAGCATTCTTATGAATCTTCACCTTTCTCAGTCTGATGGCTTTTTGCGTGTGGCGGCGGCCTCGCCGCGGATTCGCGTGGCCGATGTCGAGGGCAATGCCGAGGTTGCGCTGGCGGCTGTTCGCGATGCTGCCGGGCGTGGCGTTCGCGCGTTGGTGTTGCCCGAGCTTAATCTGACTGGCTATACCGCGGCCGATCTGTTCCATAATCGCACACTGCTGCATGCCTGCGAGGCTGCTCTGGTGCATATCCTCGATGAAACCCGTGAGCTGCCGATCGTCTTTACCATCGGTCTTCCCGTTGCGGTTGCCGAGAATATCTACAACTGTGCCGCCGTGTGCTGCGCGGGCGAGCTTTTGGGCCTCACGGCCAAGAAGTATCTGCCCAACTATGGCGAGTTCTATGAGCGTCGCTGGTTTGCTCCGTCGCCTGCGGATCCCGTGTGGGTTGAATTTGCCGGTCAGGGTCCGGTTCCGCTGGGTTCGGGGCTTGTCTACCGCTGCTGTGATGAAGGTGCCGAGGATATGGTGCTGGGCGTTGAGGTCTGCGAGGATCTGTGGGTGCCGGCGCCCCCTTCGACCGAGATGGCGCTTGCTGGTGCGACGGTGATCCTCAACCCGTCGGCCTCGGACGAGATTATCGGTAAGGCAGACTATCGCCGCAGCCTCATCTCCAATCAGAGTGCGCGCCTCTACTGTGCCTATGCCTATGCAGACGCGAGCGAGGGCGAGTCCACGACCGATATGGTCTTTGCGGGCGAGAACCTCGTCTACGAAAACGGCTCTAAGCTGGCGGCGACGAAGCTCCTTACCTGCGATATGGCGGTTGCCGATGTTGACCTCGACCGTCTGGTTGCCGAGCGCCGTCGCTCGACGACATGGACGCGCTCGGACGATGCGCCGGAGGCCGTGACCGTCGAGTTCTCGTTTGAGGGCGTGCTGGCCGAAGAACCTGTCCTGCGCGATGCCTGCGATATCGACCGCGTTTTCCCGCGCGCGCCCTTTGTGCCGGCCGACCATGGCGACCTGGCCGAGCGTTGCGAGACCATCCTCAATCTGCAGACTGCGGGCCTCAAGACCCGCCTTGCCCACACAGGTACCAAGGCTGCGGTCATCGGCCTTTCGGGTGGCTTGGACTCCACGCTGGCTCTGCTTGTGACCGTGCGTGCCTTCGATGCGCTGGGGCTGCCGCGCACGGGTATCACGGCGGTCTCCATGCCCGGCTTTGGCACCACGCACCGCACCAAGTCCAATGCCGAGTCGCTTGCCCGCGACCTGGGTGTGAGCTTCCGCGAGGTTTCGATCCACGCGGCTGTGGAGCAGCACTTCAAGGACATTGAGCACGACCCGGCAGTTCAGGACGTGACCTACGAGAACAGCCAGGCGCGCGAGCGTACGCAGATTCTGATGGATTTGGCCAACCAGGCTGGCGGTTTTGTCATCGGCACGGGCGACCTGTCGGAGCTGGCGCTCGGCTGGGCTACCTATAACGGCGACCACATGAGCATGTACGCCGTCAACGCGAGCGTGCCCAAGACGCTTGTGCGCCATCTGGTGCGCTATGCCGCCGATGTCTTTGGCGGGCGCATTGCCGAGGTCTTGCTCGATATCCTCGATACGCCGGTGTCCCCCGAGCTTCTGCCGCCCACGGGCGACGGCGAGATTGCACAGAAGACCGAGGATTTGGTGGGCCCGTACGAGCTGCACGACTACTTCCTCTACTATCTGCTGCGTTTTGGCTTTGAGCCGGGCAAGATCTACCGCATGGCGCTCAAGAGCTTCGAGGGCGTCTACGACGCCAAGACCGTCCACACGTGGTTGCGTACGTTCTATCGTCGCTTCTTTGCCCAACAGTTTAAGCGCAGCTGCCTGCCCGATGGTCCCAAGGTGGGCTCGGTGACGCTCAGCCCGCGCGGCGATTGGCGTATGCCGAGTGACGCCAGCTCACGTTTGTGGCTTGCGCAGATCGACGCGCTCAATCCGATTGACTAAGGTTGGCTAAATTGAACCAATACGGGGGTTGCAAGCGTTACACTTTTGCAATCTGATGGCCCGTATCGCGCGGCGCTCTTGTCTGAGCGCCGCGTTTTTCATATCGAAAGGTGGCACCATGCAGGCATCGCAGCGTCTCGACCGCTTTGGCGCGGAGGTCTTCGCCTCGCTCAACAACAAGCTTCTCGCGCTGAAGGCTCAGGGCAAGACCATTTACAACATGAGCGTGGGCACGCCCGACTTTAAGCCGTACGACCACGTGGTCGAAGCACTCACGCAGGCAGCCCAAGATCCCGAGATGTGGAAGTATGCCCTGCGCGACCTGCCCGAACTCAAGCAGGCCGTGTGCGATTACTATGAGCGTCGCTTTGGCGTTTCGGGCATTACGCCGTCTATGGTGCAGTCGTGCAACGGCACGCAGGAGGGCGTGGGCCATTTGGGCCTGGCCCTGCTCGATCCGGGTGACACCATTTTGGTTCCCGATCCGTGCTACCCGGTCTTTGAGGCGGGTGCCAAGATTGCCGATGCCAAGCTCGAATACTATCCGCTGGTTGCCGAGCATAATTACCTGCCCTATGTGGCGGGCATCGATCCCGAGGTGGCCGACCGTGCCAAGTACATGATCGTGTCGCTGCCCGCCAACCCGGTGGGCTCGGTGGGCACGCCCGAGGTCTACGAGGAGATTATCGCCTTTGCCCGCGAGCATGATCTGTTGATCGTTCATGACAACGCGTACTCCGACATCGTGTTTGACGGCGAGCCCGGCGGCAGCTTCTTGCAGTATCCCGGTGCGCTTGAGGTGGGCGTGGAGTTCTTCTCGCTCTCTAAGTCGTTTAACGTCACCGGTGCCCGCATCGGCTTTTTGGTCGGTCGCGAGGATGTGGTCTCGGCCTTTGCCAAGCTGCGCGGCCAGATCGACTTTGGTATGTTCTTCCCGATCCAGAAGGCTGCCATCGCCTGCCTGAACGGTCCGCGCGATGAGGTCGAGGCGCAGCGTCTGAAGTACCAGGAGCGCCGCGATGCCCTGTGCGACGGTCTTGAGGGCCTGGGCTGGGAGCGTCCCAACGCGCATGGCTCTATGTTTGTGTGGGCCAAGCTTCCCGGTGGTCGCACCGATTCCATGGCGTTTTGCGAGGAGCTCATGGAGAAGGCCGGCGTTGTGGTGACGCCGGGCGCGAGCTTTGGTCCTTCGGGCGAGGGGCACGTGCGTATGGCACTGGTCTTACCGCCCGACCAGATCGCTTTGGCTGTCGAGGCCATTCGCGAGGCGGGCCTGTATTAGAGACCTATTTCGACACGTCAATAGCTCGAAACCGATTTCGTGCAGTTATTT
This sequence comes from uncultured Collinsella sp., assembly GCA_900555355.1. Taxonomy (GTDB): domain Bacteria; phylum Actinomycetota; class Coriobacteriia; order Coriobacteriales; family Coriobacteriaceae; genus Collinsella. The sequence continues at coordinate 8,635 of USKV01000020.1, read as the reverse complement.
TACGAATCCTGCAGACAATTTCGGTAAACGGTCGATTTTTGGCTGCGAATAGGAGCATAATCAAAGTCCCGATTGGATGTATTGGGATTACGACAAGCCGCTCGGGTCGTTCCCGGGCGGCTTGTTTGTGGAGAGAGATGGGAGTTTCTAATGGTTAACGAGAAGAAGGTCGCTATCGTCGGCTGCGGTTTCGTCGGTTCGTCTTCGGCGTTCGCGCTGATGCAGAGTGGTCTGTTCTCCGAGATGGTCCTCATCGACGTGGACAAGAACCGCGCCGAGGGTGAGGCCTTGGATATCGCGCACGGTATGACGTTTGCCGAGCCGATGAAGATTTACGCCGGCGATTATTCCGATGTCGCCGACGCCGCCATGATCGTCGTCACCGCTGGCGCTGCCCAGAAGCCCGGTGAGACCCGCCTGGACCTGGTCAACAAGAACGTCAGCATCTTTAAGTCCATTATCCCCGAGATTAAGAAGTCCGGCTTCGACGGCATTCTGCTCATCGTCTCCAACCCGGTCGATGTTCTGACCTACGCCGCCATCAAGATGTCCGGCCTGCCCGAGGGCCACGTCATCGGTTCCGGCACCGTGCTCGACACCGGCCGCCTGCAGCAGATGCTTGGTGCCCACGTCGAGGTTGACCCGCGCGATGTCCAGGCCTATGTCATGGGCGAGCACGGCGACTCCGAGTTTGTCGCTTGGTCCAGCGCTCAGGTTGCCGGCGTTCCGCTGAACACCTTCTGTGAGCTTCACGGCCACCTGGAGCATGAGGCTGCCGAGAAGCGCATCGCTGAGGACGTCAAGAACTCCGCCTACACCATCATCGAGAAGAAGCACGCCACCTACTATGGCGTCGCCATGGCCGTCAAGCGCATCTGCACCGCCGTCATGCGCGATGAGCAGACCGTTCTGCCTGTCTCTTCGCTCATGGTGGGCGAGTATGGCCTGTCCGATCTTGCCATCTCCATGCCGACCGTCGTTGGCCGCGACGGCGTTGTCTGCCGCGTCCCCGTGCCGCTGAACGATGACGAGCAGCATGAGCTCACCGTCTCCGCCAAGGCCCTCAAGGACATCATCGACAGCGTCGATTTCTCCTGCTAAATCAAGCTCGCTAGAGCGAAAAGCTACAATGAAGGCGTCCGGGTCCACACGGCCCGGGCGCCTTTTTGGTGCAAAGTAACCTGACCCCAATGCACCATAGTTGATGGGAGGGCCATGTCGGATTCGCCTAATTTTTTGACCTATGCCCAGACGGCGTTTGATCCGTTTGAGGAGCGGCCGTTCTGCGCGGTGGATAGCCTCGTCTTTGCGTGGTTGTCCTATTTGCGTTTGCCGGGTGATATGGCGGAGCTGACGAACTGGCAGGGCCTAGACGTACGCGAGCTGCTGCGTGCCGAGTGCTACCGGGACATGATTGACGACTTGTGGAACCCAGAGGGGAGCAGGGCCTTGCTGGAGGCCGTGGCGGCAAGCCCTCGCTACCGTGGCGTGAACGTTTGCGGCTATCGTGCCGTGAGCGATGTGGTGGCGACAGAGCAGTTTGCAGCCATGGCGTTCCGGTTTCCGGCGGGGTTTAGTTATCTTTCCTTCCGGGGGACCGACAGCACGATTGTGGGCTGGAAAGAGGACTTTAACATGGCGTTCCGGTGTCCTGTGCCGGCCCAGGAATCCGCGGCACGTTATGTGGACGAGGCGGCGGATGCGATTGGCGGGCCGCTTTTGTGCGGGGGTCATTCCAAGGGTGGAAACCTTGCGGTGTACGGTGCAGCGATGTGCTCCGATGTTGCCCGTGAACGAATCGAACGGGCGTATTCCCATGATGGTCCAGGGTTCGTCGAGGAGTTTCTGAACGGCAACGCCTTTGCCGATCTTTCCGGTCGAATCGACAAGACGCTACCTCGGTCGTCGATCTTCGGCATGATGTTCGAGACACAAGAGGACTATGCCATCGTTGAGAGCGCCGAGTTCAGCCTGCTGCAGCACAATCCCTTTAGCTGGGTGGTTGATGGCTGCGACTTCGTATACTGTGAGCGCCTGTCCGCCGGTGCTCGATACGTTGATGGCTCCATTCGCGAGATGCTGCTTACAGTGTCGCCTAGCGAGCGCGAGCGTTTTGTAGATGCGTTGTTCTCCGTGTTTGAGGCTACGGGTGCTGAGCGGTTTGCGGATATCGCTGGGAATCTGCGCGAGAGCCTGCCCGTGATGCTCCAGGCTGCGCAAGGCTTTGACAAGGATACGCGACGCTTTGTCTCGCAGACCATCGTGGCAATCCTTAAATGCGCATTGCTGCCCAAACGCCCTCAGATCGACATGCCCGCTGCCGGCAAGAGTTTGGCAGAACAGCTCGAGGCTTGGCAGTCCGAGCTCCTGCGCTAACCATTGGCGCAAAGCAACCTGTCCCCGATGCGCCGATCTTCGATGCACCTGGGGCAGGCTCGACCGCTATACTGGTTCGTGCCGAAATCGATCTAGAACGGAATGCCGTATATGAAAATCAATCACGCGATTCTGCATATCCTGGACTTTGACTCTGCCGTCAACGTCATGAGCCAGCGAGAGCTCGATATCGAGAGCCGTACCGTGCGCAACTTCGTGACCACGCATCTGCGCCGCGCACGCACCTCGGCCGACAATAAACGCGCCACGTTTGCCGAGAACTCCGCATTCGGCGGCGAGCTCAAGGGCTATTTCTTTGGTGAGCGTGAGTTCGTGGACCTGTCTCAGCAGATTGCGGAGTTCATCTCTTCCGAACTCACCAAGGCTGAGAAAGCCGAGTCCACCGACGTGCTTGTGGCGGACTTTGACGACGATGAGGATGCCCGCTGGTTTGCCGTGATGCTGCTGGGCTCCAAGCAGGCTTTTATGCACGAAGTGGGCCGCGAGGAGGGGGAGGTGCGCAACGACATCGCGCGCCACTACGCCATCCTGCCGAACCCCTCGCAAAAGGTGCCGAGCTATGCCATTGTGCGCGCGAGTACCATGGAGATCGGCTACGTGGACAAGAAGCGCAAGATTGCCGGCGAGGACCGTATGCTTATCCCCGATGGCCTGCTGCAGTGCGAAACGGGCGTATCAGGCAAGGAGGTCATCGACACCGTGACGCGTGTGGTCGAGGAAGTCGCCGAGGAGCACGGCGCCAACACGGCTGTAGCGCTCGCTAAGGTCAAAGCCGCCGTTGCCGAGAAGGTTGAGGATGACGAGGAGCTGCCGCCTTGGGATATCGTCGATGAGGTCTTTGAGGACGAACCGGTTATCAAGGAGAGCGTGCGCGCGGCACTGACCGAGGAGAAGGTGCCTGAGCGTGTGCCCGTGGAGCGCAAGCAGGTCGAACGCGCGGCGGTGCGCAATCATAAGATCCGTACCGACACGGGTATCGAGATCAGCTTCCCGGCCGAGATGGGTTCGAACTCCGAGTACATCGAGTTCGTCAACGAACCCAACGGCCTCATCTCTATCGAGCTCAAGAACATCGGAAGTATTGAGAATCGATAAGCTGTGCTTGGACGTTGCAGAAAAACAAAGGCCGAAGCCCTTCGGGACTTCGGCCTTTTTTGTTTTCGGCTTGGTTGCTGACATTGCGCCGCAGGTTGGGCATACGTCAGCGAAAACGCGGTTTGTCAAAACCGCGTAACTATTAAAGTTGACGTAAGCCCTCTTCGAGACCGGTCTTGCTGTCGGTCTTCTCATCGCGCATCTTGATGACGCGGGCGGGGACACCGGCCACGACGGCGCCGGCGGGGACGTCCTCGACGCATACGGCACCGGCAGCCACGACGGCGCCCTTGCCCACGCGCACGCCCTCCAGGACCACGGCGTTGGCGCCAATCATGACATCGTCCTCGATGATGACAGGCGTGGCGCTCGCGGGCTCAACGACGCCTGCCAACACGGTGCCGGCGCCGATGTGGCAGTTCTTACCCACGGTGGCGCGGCCGCCTAGCACGGCGCCCATGTCGATCATGGAGCCTTCGCCAATGACGGAGCCGATGTTGATGATGGCGCCCATCATGATGACGGCGCGGTCGCCGATCTCGACGCGGTCGCGGATGATCGCGCCCGGCTCGATGCGGGCATTGATGCCCTTAAGGTCGAGCATGGGGACGGCGGAGTTGCGACAGTCGTTCTCCACATCGTAGTAGTCGATGGAGTCGGCATTGGCATCGAGGATGGCCTTGAGCTCATCCCAGTCGCCAAAGACGGTCTTGCCACGACGGCCGCCGTAGACATGTGCGTCGCCCCAGGCAACCTTCATGCCGGGCTTCTCGCGCACATGCAGCTTGACGGGCGTCTTTTTAGGCGCGGTGGCGATGTAGTTGATAATCTCCTGTGCATCCATCTCGGCTGCGTTGCTCATTTGCTATCTCTCCTTTGGGTGGATTCGGTTGATACCTGGTTAGGCAAACATGACCTGGTCGAACGTATAGAAGCCGGGTTCGCGGGTGACGAGCTTCTGCGCGGTTGCCAAGGCGCCGTTGACAAAGATCTGACGGCTCGTGGCACGGTGTGTGAGTGTGACCTCCTCGTCCTGGCCAAAGAAGCTTACCTCGTGCACGCCGGCGACGGTGCCGCCGCGCAGCGAGTGCATGCCGATTTCCTTGGAGTCGCGCACGCCGCACATGCCCTCGCGTCCGTAGACGGGGTGGTAGCCTGCCTCGGGTTCGGCCTCGACTACGGCGTCGAGCAGCAGCTTGGCGGTGCCGCTGGGGGCGTCGACCTTTTGGTTGTGGTGAGTCTCGACAATCTCACAGTCAAAGCCGGGCAGCTCACGCGTGGCCTGGGCCACTAGATGGCGCAGGGCTGCGATGCCGATGGAGTAATTGCCGGAGTGCATGACGCGGACGTTCTGACCCAGCTCGCGCAGGCGGTCCATCTGCTCGGGCGTATAGCCCGTGGTGCCGGAAACGAGTGCGGTGCCCGTGCGCTCGACATAGGCGACAACGGCATCGAAGGTTACGACGTTCGAGAAGTCGATGATGACGTCGGCTGCCGGTGCGCTCTCGAGCTCGGACAGGTCAAAACCGATCTGGGCGACGATATCAAAAACGGGCTGACCGGCGGCGTCGACAACGTCCTCGGCGGTAGTGCGGATGAGCGAGCCCATGCGGCCCGTTCCCATAATGACAGTCTTAATCAAGCAGACCAGCTCCCTTCAGAGCATCGGTAAGTGCAGCGCGCGTGTCGTCTGCCATGGGGCATAGCGGCATGCGGTAGTTTGCCTCGATCATACCCATCTGAGCGAGCGCTTCCTTAACGGGGATGGGATTGACCTCACTAAAGAGGGCGTTGATGAGCGGCTGACCGGCAATTTGGATATCGCGGGCACGTGCCACGTCACCGTCCAGATAGGCGCGGCACATGTCATGCACGAGCTGCGGCTGAACGTCGGCCCACACGCTGATGGTGCCCGAGGCGCCCAGGCTCATGAGCGGCACGGTGAGCGCGTCCTCGCCCGAGTACATGCGGAAGTCGTCGGACAGCAGGTGGGCAATCTTGGCCGCGTAGGCGACGTTGCCCGAGGCTTCCTTAATACCCATGATGTTGGGGTGCGCGGCCAAGCGCTCTACGTTGCGCTCGCTGATGCCGCAGCCGCAGCGGCCGGGGATGTTGTACAGGATGCAGGGGATGTCCACAGCATCGGCGACGGTCTTAAAGTGCTGATAGATACCCTCTTCATTGGACTTGTTGTAGTAGGGGGTAATGAGCAGCAGGCCATCGGCGCCCAAGCCCTGGTAGGTGAGTGACTTGGTGAGCATGGTTTGCGTGGAGTTGGAGCCCGAGCCGGCAATGACGGGGACGCGTCCTGCAACCTGCTTGACCACGGCGGCGACAACGGAGTTGTCCTCGTCATCGGTCATCGTGGCGCTCTCGCCGGTGGTGCCCAGGGTGAGGATGGCGTCGGTGCCGTTTTGCAGGTGGAAATCGATAAGGCGCTCGAGTGCGTCAAAGTCGACACTGCCGTCCTTTTTAAATGGCGTAACAAGGGCGACGATTGAGCCCTCGAGATTGCGGATGTCCATGTTCTTCTCCTTCGCTTCCGCGACCTGGATGCGTTTGTTCCATTGGGCGGCGACGGCCAGGCGCTCGTCTTGGGCGCGACGGCGGGCACTTTCGGCGCGCGACTTGGCCAGCAGCTCTCGGCCGCTCGGCAGCACGTCGAGCGTGGCAAAGTAATCGCCCGGGCGCTCGGCGCGACGAATGAGGTCTGCCGAGCCATCGGGGCGCAGCAGGACCTCGGCGGAGCGCAGGCGGCCGTTGTAGTTGTAGCCCATAGAGTGGCCATGCGCGCCGGTGTCGTGAATCACGAGCAGGTCGCCCATGTCGATATGCGGAAGCTCGCGGTCGATGGCGAACTTGTCATTGTTCTCGCACAGATTGCCCGTGATGTCGTACGTGTTCGTGACGGGGGCTGCGGTTTTATCGGGACCGTCCGGCTGACCCATCACCGTAATGTGGTGGTAGGCGCCATACATGGCAGGGCGAATCAAATCGACGGCACTTGCATCGACACCGATATAGTCCTTGTAGATCTGCTTCTCGTGGATGGCCTTGGTGACCAAGCAGCCGTAGGGGCCCATCATAAAGCGACCCATCTCGGTGCAGATGGCCACATCGCCCATGCCAGCGGGGACCAGAATCTCGTCGTAGGCTGCGTGTACGCCCTCGCCGATGGCGTGGATGTCGTTAGCCTGCTGCTCGGGCAGATAGGGGATACCGACGCCGCCGGACAGATTGATAAAGGCGACATGTGCGCCGGTCTCGCGCTCCAGGCGCACGGCAAGTTTAAAGAGGATGCGTGCGAGTTTGGGATAGTAGTCGTTAGTGACGGTGTTACTGGCAAGGAAGGCATGGATGCCAAAATTCTCGGCGCCCTTGGCCTTGAGTATGCGGAAGGCCTCAAAGAGCTGCTCGGTGGTCATGCCATATTTGGAGTCGCCCGGGTTGTCCATGATGCCGTTGGAGAGCTGGAACAGACCGCCTGGATTAAAGCGGCAGCTGACCGTCTTGGGGATGGGCCCCGCAACGCGCTCAAAGAACTCGATGTGGCTGATGTCGTCAAAGTTGACGATGGCGCCCAGTTTATCCGCAAGGGCAAAGTCCGCCGCCGGCGTGTCGTTGGACGAGAACATGATGTCGTGTCCCGTGATACCCAGTGAGCGGGCGATCATAAGCTCGGTATAGCTCGAGCAATCGCAGCCGCAGCCGTATTCGTTGAGAATGGAGATGAGCGCCGGGTTGGGGTTGGCCTTGACGGCAAAGTATTCCTTAAAGCCCGGGTTCCATGCAAAGGCGTCGCGCACTTCTTGCATGTTGCGGCGGATGCCTGCCTCGTCGTATAGATGAAACGGCGTGGGGAACTGCTTGACGATATGCTCGAGTGTCTCCTTGTCCACAAACGGCTGCTTGGCCGCATATGCCTCGTTGGGGGTCAATGCCATGTCCCGTAAACCTCGCTATCCAGACGGCGCCATCTGCGCATCGAATCCGCATAGCGTGGACCCAATGTCCGGATAGCGCTCCCGCATTGCTGCAGACAGTCCTGCGGGTGTTTCCCGCAGGCCCACCAGGCTGTTCGTGCCCGAAAAACCCAGTTCGGCGGGTTTCGCCTCCCCACGGGGTCAAAGCCTGCCGGCTCGCCCGCGGCTCTTCGTGCCCGCGCCTCTATCAAGTGGTAAAGACCCTATCACGTTGCACTTTACCAAACAAGAGTATTCGTATATAACGTTTAAAAAATGCAGGGATATGCTAGAAACAAGGGTGCCACAATCCTGCGTCACAATATTGTGTGAATGGATATGCCCCCCCATGAAAGGAACCTTTATGACCGAGCTCCAAGAACTTCGTCGCTATCGGCGCGACCTGCATCGCATTCCGGAGCTCGACTTCGATCTTCCGCAAACCATTGCCTATATCGAGGGCGTGCTCGCTCCGCTCGCCTGCGAGGTGACCCATCCGTGCCCCAGCTGCGTCTGCGCTTTCTTCGATGCCGGCACGGGCGCCGCGCATGCCACGGCGATTCGCGCCGACATGGACGCCCTGCCCATCGCGGAGGCAACGGGCGCGGCCTTTGCCTCGACGCATCCCGGTAAGATGCATGCGTGCGGTCACGACGGTCACATGGCCATGGTGCTTGCCGCCGCGACGTATGTCGATCGCACGATTCGTGAGCAGCCGGGCGCCATCAAGCGCAACGTACTTTTTGTGTTTCAGCCGGCCGAGGAGACGACTGGTGGTGCCAAGACGGTGTGCGAGAGCGGCGTGTTCGAGCGCTACGGGGCGGATCGCATCTTCGGCTTCCATGTGTGGCCCGATCTGCCCGCCGGCACGTTGGCGAGCTGTTCCGGTCCGCTGCTGGCGCGCTCAAGCGAGACGCACATTCATATCCATGGCACGAGCATCCATATCGCCAAGACCTACGGCGTTCCCGTAAACGAATCGCACGATGCCGCGCTGGCGGCGGCCAAGTTCTTAGTTTCCGAGCGCGAGCTCATGGATGAGCTGGGTGCCGACGAGCCCTGCATTGGTAAGTTCGGCCTGCTGCAGGCAGGCACCGTCTGCAATGCGGTGGCGGGGGAGGCCCATGTTGCGGGCAGCTTGCGCGTGTTTACGGACGATATGTTCGACCGAGCGCGCGAGG
>USKV01000019.1 GCA_900555355.1 uncultured Collinsella sp. | reverse complement strand
CCGCGATGGTCGGCGCCCTTTTTGGTGTAAGGGTGCAGGTTCGTTTGCGCCGCCACAAAGGTGCTTGGCATCTTTGTGGCAGTTAGCTGCTAAGCGGTGGGGAGTCCCGGCGTGTTAGTCGGCTGCTGCGGCTTGAGGCGGGCGTTGCGCCAGATGATCTGGATGATGTAGCCGAGCATAAAGACAAAGGCCACACCGCTGATGAAGCCGCCTACGAGGGGAAGCCCTGTGAGGGCGCCTGCGGCGATGCCACCCACGGCTGCCATGGCGTAGCGGTTTTGGCTGTGTCCGACCATGCGGGCGATCGCGCACCCCGCAAAGGCGTTCGACACCAATGCGATGCCGATAACGCCGCACATGAGGGCTCCGGCAAGCGATAGACCAGCGATGGAGATAATCAGCAGTAGGACGGCGGGGACGATAGCAATCGTGCCCAGAAGACCGCTCACCCACAGGGGCGTGGGGCGCTGGTGGAGCATGCCGGCGGCGCTGGCGGTCGCGCGCGGAAAGACGAGCTCGAGTAGCAGGGCGACAAAGCAGGTGGAAAGCGCCGCGGCGACGGTGCCGCCGATGACATCGTTAACGGTGGAAGTATCCTCGTTTTCGGTGCGGTCGATCTTGAGCGCGCCGACCTCGGCTCCCGCGGCGCGCTCGGGGTCCTCGGAGACGTGCGCGTTCACGGTGCCGGTGATGTGGGCGTTCTTGCCCAGGATGAGCTTGTCGGCCCAAACCTCGACATCGCCATCGACGGTGCCATCGATGGTTACCGTGTCGCCCGCAAGCGCTGCCGACCTGGCGGAGCCGCGCAGGGCAACCGTCTCGCCCATCGCATAGAAACAGTTGGCGGTGCTACCGGTGTTGAGCACAACGTGCTGGCCGGCCACCGTGACGCTGCCATCAACCGTGGTCTTGGCGATGTCGATGGTGCGCGCCGCCAGGCGAATGGCGCCGCCTACGGTGCAGTCGCGAATCGATAGGCTCTCGCCCGCCGCGATAATATCGCGGCCGATGGAGGCATCGTCCAAGTTGAGGGCCTGGCCGGCCCAGTACAGGTCACCATCGACGCCGGACGGATTGGCGTCATTGTCGGTCGCAAGTACATTGCCTGCGGTGTCCGTGCCGGCGAACGACGCCGTGGGAAGCACGGTGATCGCCAGCGCGATGAGCGCGAATAGGATGGTGATGCGGCCCCACGCTTTACGGCGCTGGCTCGACGGGAATTGATTGCAGGGCATAGTGAATCCTTTGTTAGATACTCGGCATATACCTAACAGGGTACCCAACGCGTGGGCGCTCTAAAAGAACCTCTCGGTTGCATTTCGAAGGGTCGTGCCGCGCTGTCTACTTTTTGCGATGCAAGAAGCGCGCGATGTCTTCCTCGGTGGGGCTTTTGATGTCAAAGCGCAGCGAGAGCCAGCGCAGACCCATGGTCACGACAACGCATACGACCAGCGCGGCGACATTGCTCATGATGCCGCTCATAACGAGACACACATAGCTTGTCGATCCGGCGATGGCGGCGATGGCATAAAAGTTAGTACGTTGGAAAATGCCCGGAACCACGCCCATAAAGCCGTCGCGCAGCATGCCGCCGCCCACCGCGGTAAAAAAGCCCATCATGATGCACACCGCCGGCGCAAAGCCGTAGACCAGCGCCTTGTCTGCGCCGGTTGCCGCATAGATGCCGACCGAGATGATGTCGAGCAATGGGATGAGTTTCTCGGGTTTATCGACGATTGCCGGGAAGATGTAGATGATGGCCGCCGTTGCGATGGAGAGCGGCAGCGCCATTGGCTGGTTGAGGATGTAGACGTTGCCCACCTGCAGCGTCATATCGCGCAAAAGACCGCCGCCCAGTCCACAGACCACGGCGAGCGCGACGGCGCCCACCAGGTCGAGTTTGTGCTCGCGTGCGACCAACACGCCCGAGATCGATGCCGCGACGACGGCGAACATCTCGAGCCAAAACGGGATGGCAACCATGGCATCCGAGGCGTGTGCGGTAACGATCATAGCGGCGGCAACGGGCAAGATGGGGTCCTTTGAGTTACGGGTTTAGACAATGCCCGTACATAGTACATGTTCGGCGCCGATTGCGACCCTATTGCTCGGCAAACGGTCGGGACTGGGCGCGGCCATAGGTTCCAAACATGTACATCAGCCTCCAAAGATGTCGAAAAATGTCGGTTTTGGAGGGTGGCGTACACGTTTGGGGGAAGCGCGGGGTGAGTGGGTTCGTCGTTACTCAGAAGGCGACTCTTCGGCTTGATCGCTCTTCCAGTTGCGGATAAGCACCTTGCGCAGTTCGTTTTGCTTTCGCTGATACCCGACATCTACGCAACGAGGCATGCCGAGTGCTTCGCGGATATTGTTCATGGCACGGTGGAAAGCGAGTTGGCTGGCAAATTGCGTTGAGGTGAGCGTGACGATGCGATAGCCCATTTGGGCGAGTACGGCCTCTCGCTCCGCATCTGCTCCCTTGCGTTCGGCCTCGTCGTGAAAGCCGCCCTTATATTCGATGCCGAGCTCTCTGCGCTTATAGGTAACAAGAGCGTCGATTTTGAGCGTTCGAGCTTTGGTGCAATGCCAAAGTCGTTTAGGGATTTCGAGCGGCTTGTTGAGTTCGACACCTCGGATGCCAACGCCGCCTTCGCTCGTCGGGAGTGAAAGGGCGATAGCGGATGCGGTCTCCATGCGTGAGGCTGAGTGGTCGTAGATATGCCTGAGCGCGAGTCGGGCGCGTGTGGCACCGGGTTTGCCGGGGTGCCGATCGAGCAGATCGACAATTTCGTTCTTGGAAGCGGTAGCTGGTTGATCGGTGTAAGGGTCATCGGGATTGAGCCCCATGCGATAATTACCGCAAACTTCGTAGCCGTATTCGAGGTATTCGATTCCGTCCATCCACTCGGCAGCGAATACGAAGGTAAGGGCTTCGTCGGTGATAAAAATACCAGGGGACAGCTCGTCAATATGGTCGTAGGGTAGATTTTGGCCAAGAACGTGGCAATTTACACCGTTGGCGCGGATTCGCTCGAAGGCAAATACAACGGAGATATCGATAGTCTCAAGCATGCTAGTGGGAATACCGCAGTCGGTAAGAGCCTGTCGAATGCGCGTGATACGCTGCTGGGTGGAGAGGCCTCTTGCGCCTATCTGATAGTCGTGTTGCGCGATCGCTTGAACCAGGTCTTGTGGCGCATGATGGACGAGCCATGCGGTTTTATGCGTAATGAGAACAGGAGTATCCATTGGGGACCTCTCGCTTTATGCCGATATGCAGTCCTTATGTCCGTTGAAGTGAGAAAATATACCGAATGCTGGCAAAACGGCCGATCGTGCGCCGAGTGCGATATGCAAACGTGTACATCAGCCTTCAAAGATGTCGAAAAATGTCGTTTTTGGAGGGTGATGTACATGTTTGGTTGGGGCGTGCGGCCGAGAGAGGATTCGATAACAAAAAAGCTCCCATTCCCGGGAGCTTTCTCAACCAAAATGGCGGAGGAGGAGGGATTCGAACCCTCGTGACCTTATACAGGCCAAACGGTTTTCGAGACCGCCGCATTCAACCACTCTGCCACCCCTCCGCGTGGGGTAAAAACAAAGCAGGCTCGAAGGCCTGCTTTGGAATTAACTGGCGGAGAGTCAGGGATTTGAACCCTGGAGACGCTTTTGACGCCTACACGATTTCCAATCGTGCTCCTTCGGCCACTCGGACAACTCTCCGTTAAATGCGAAAGTCAGTATACACGAGGAATCGCAAAGTGCAAACAGAAAAGTTGGCATTTTTTAAAACGCTTGGCCGCGTTTGGCGTTGCAGCGGGGTTTGAGATGCCAAAAAACGGCTTCCGACCAGCGTAGTTGATCAACTCAATTGTTCAAAAGGGGTATTTATAAGCGATTTGGCAATGAATTTAAAAATCTTTGGGTGGTGCTGTGGGCCACTGGTATGCATTTTGCGACCACAACCATGCGCCCGTTGACCTGCGACTTGGCTCAGCTTGTCCTCACGGCACCGTATCTTGTCCACAGATCCGTCAAGCTTTTGGTCAGCATTTGGTTGGAATGCGCATGAAACGTCGTGCGAGTATGGGCATATGTGGAGGTCATGAGGTTGTAGCTGCATATTCTTGCAGCCTGGGAGGTTGAAAGATATTATTACCAAGTCTTTTCCTGCTTCAGGCGCACCTTCACGACCTGAAGCCACATTTGCCCAGAGGAGGTGACAATATGAAGGCTTATGAACTGCTGTTCTTTGTTGACCCGTCGCTCGACCCCGAGACTCGTCTCGCTGTTATGAAGCGTATCGATACCACGATCGCTGAGGGCGCTGGCAAGGTCGACTCCGTTGACGAGTGGGGCAAGCGCAAGCTCGCCTACGAGATCAACGACCTCACCGATGGTGACTACACCCTCATCAACTTCCACGCAGATCCTACCCAGATCGCCGAGCTTGATCGCGTCCTGCGCATCACCGACGCTGTGGTTCGCCACATGATCGTCCGTCGCGACGACCAGGAGTAAGACTGTCGTTTTGGACTGGGCTTGTGCCCCAAGAGGAAGTAGTGAGTTATGAGCATCAATCGAGTGAACATCACCGGTAACCTCACCCGCGATCCCGAGCTGCGCGCCACCGCCGGCGGAACCCAGGTTCTGTCCTTTGGCGTCGCCGTGAACGATCGTCGCCGCAACCCGCAGACTGGCGAGTGGGAGGACTATCCCAACTTTGTCGACTGCACCATGTTCGGCACCCGCGCCGAGGCCGTGAGCCGTTTCCTGGCAAAGGGAAACAAGGTCGCGATCGAGGGCAAGCTGCGCTACAGCTCTTGGGAGCGCGACGGCCAGCGCCGGAGCAAGCTTGAGGTCATCGTTGATGAGATCGAGTTTATGAGCTCCCGTGGTGGCCAGGGTGGCTACGATCAGGGCGGTTACGCCCCCGCAGCTCCCGCGCCCGCAGCACGTCCTGCCGCACCGGTGGCTACGCCGCCCGCGGTCGACGTCTACGATGAGGACATCCCGTTCTAAGGGTTGTTCACCTATTTTTGAGTGAGAGGCGGCTTCGGTTCGCCGAAGTTGCCAAATGAAAGGTATTTTGACATGGCTAATGATTTTTCTGCACGTCAGCCGCGTCGTAAGTACTGCCAGTTCTGCAAGGAGAACACTGAGTTCATCGACTATAAGGACACTCAGCTTCTCCGTAAGTACATGACCGACCGTGGCAAGATCAAGCCCCGTCGCGTCACTGGCGCTTGCACGCAGCATCAGCATGACATCGCCAACGCCATCAAGCGCGCCCGCGAGATGGCTCTCCTGCCGTATACCGTCCCCGTGGTTTCCTCTCGTGGCAACCGCGACCGCGGCTAAGAAGGGAGACACATCATGAAGGTTATTCTTCTCGATGAGATCAAGGGCAAGGGCGGCGAGGGTGACGTCGTAGAGGTCGCTCAGGGTTACGCTGAGAACTTCCTGTTCCCCAAGAAGCTCGCTGTTGCCGCCACCAAGGGCAACCTCAAGCAGCTTGACGAGCGTCGCAACAACATCGCCAAGCGCGAGGCCGTCCGTCTGGCTACCGCCAACGAGACCAAGGCTGCCTTCGAGGGCAAGACGGTCACCGTTGACGTCAAGGTCGGCGACGAGGGCATCCTCTTTGGCTCCGTTACCGCCGCTATGATCGCTGACGCCATCAAGGCTCAGCTCGGTATGGACATCGACCGCAAGCGCGTCGAGCTCGGTAAGCCCATCAAGGTTGCCGGTGCCCACACCGTTGCCATCTCGCTGTACCGCGAGATCAAGGCCGAGGTTGTCGTTCTCGTTGGCGTTACCGCCGAGGAGCTCGCTGCCGAGGCTGAGGTCGAGGAGGCCGCCGAGGCCGAGACCGCCGAGGTCGAGACTGAGGCTGCTGCCGAGTAGCATTTGCTGCAACGCAACAATCTTGTTCTAAGAAGGGCGCTCTGGGAGACCAGGGCGCCCTTTTGTTTTTTTTGCGCTGAGTGAGTGTCATGGCGAACGTTGCGCCGAAGTCCTATATACAGGACCGTTCATCCGTTTGGTTCGGTGATGATTGGCGGCGCGCGGCGCGTTTTGGGACCATGGCTGATACTATGGATGCTCGCAAGCGATATGAATGAGGATGCTCATGGCATATGACGATAGGGAGACCGGGCTGACGGTTGAGGACCGCGGCTCAAAGTTGGGTCTTCCCCAAAACCAAGATGCAGAGGCCAATGTACTGGCCGCCATGCTGCTGTCGCCCGAGGTGGTCGAGGAGGCCCAGGTCGAGCTGCAGCCCGATGACTTCTACCGGCCCATTCATAAGACCATCTATACCGCGATGGTCGATATGTACAACAGCCGCATTCCCATCGACTCCATCTCGCTGATCGATTACCTGCGAAGCATCAACAAGCTCGATGCCGTGGGCGGCGAGGCGTACATTTTGGAGCTGATGGGTCAGACCCTGTCGCTCGTCAACTGGCAGCACCATGCCGCCATCGTTCGCCGCGATTCGATGCTGCGCGAGCTGATCGGCGCCACCAACGAGATCAACGCGCTGGCATATAACGCCCCCACCGACACCAAGGAGGTCGTGGAGCTGGCCGAGAGCAAGCTGCTTAAGGTCACGGCGCGCGAGGTCAAGTCGAGCTATAAGACACTGACCGAGTTTATGGTCGAGGCCTATAACGAGGCCGAGGAAGTGTGCCAGGCCGGTGGCCAGGCTGCGGGCGTGCCCACGGGCTTCCCGTCGCTCGACCGCATGCTCATGGGCTTCCGCGAGGGTCAGCTCATCATTATCGGCGCCCGTCCTGCTGTAGGTAAGACGTCGTTCGCTCTGAACCTGGCGCTGAATGCCGCCGCTGCGGGCTATACCGTCGGCTTCTTTTCGCTGGAGATGTCGGGCAAGGAAATTGCCCAGCGCCTGATTTGCGCCTACGCCATGATTTCAATCAGCGACTTCCGTACGGGCCGCATTAGCCCCGAGCAGTGGGCCAATATCAACGAGGCCACGCAGACCTTGTCTAAGCTCGACATTCTGATTGACGATACGCCCGGCACCACGGTGACCGAGATCCGCGCCAAGAGCCGCCGCATGCTCCACAACAAGGAGAAGGCCATCATTATCCTGGACTACCTGCAGCTGGTGAGTCCTCCGCCGGGACGCCGCTCCGAGAGCCGTACCGTCGAGGTCTCGGAGATGTCGCGTGGTTTGAAGATCATGGCCAAGGAGCTCAAGATCCCGCTCATTGCACTGTCGCAGCTGTCGCGTCAGGTCGAGTCCCGTACCGGCAAGCGCCCGCAGCTGTCCGACCTGCGTGAATCGGGCTCTATCGAGCAGGACGCCGACATCGTTATGTTCTTGGACCGCTCCGCCGACGAGGCCGAAGCCTCGCGCGACGATCGACCCGACGAGGGCGTTACGCGTATCGTCGTGGCCAAGAACCGTTCGGGCCCGATCGGCGACGTCGACCTGATGTTCCTGCCGGCATCCACCAAGTTCTATGAGCTTGATGGGGCGCATACCGAGGAGTAGGACAGGCGCCCGTTGCACGGGTATACTGGGAATGTTTTGTGCTTCTGCGTGCCGGCGTGGCGCGTAGACAGTCCATGAATGTAAGGAGTAAACATGCCGTCAACCGTTTTGGTCGGTGCCCAGTGGGGCGATGAGGGCAAGGGTAAGATTTGCGACCTGGTCGCCGGCGACTTCGATGCCGTCGTGCGCTACTCGGGCGGCAACAACGCCGGTCACACCATCGTCGTCAACGGCAAGAAGTACGGCCTGCACCAGGTGCCCTCCGGCATCATGTATTCTGACCACGTGTCGGTGATCGGTAACGGCTGCGTCGTCAACCCCAAGGTTGTCCTTGAGGAGATCGACATGTTCGAGGCCGACGGCATCACCACCAAGAACCTCAAGATTAGCGGCAACGCGCATGTCATCATGCCGTACCACATTGATCTGGATGGCGCCTTTGAGCAGAAGCTCGGCAAGAAGAACATCGGTACCACCAAGCGCGGCATCGGTCCGTGCTACCAGGACAAGATGGCTCGCATCGGCCTGCGCATGCAGGACATGCTGGACGAGGCGCTGTTCCGCGACAAGCTGGAGACCGCTCTCGCCCGCGTGAACCCCGAGCTCGAGCTCATCTACAACCTGCCCACCTACACCGTGGACCAGATTTGCGACGAGTACCTGCCCATGGCCGAGCGCCTGCGCCCCTACATCACCGAGACGAGCCTGCTGCTCAACAACATGATCGACGAGGGCAAGGACCTGCTGTTCGAGGGCGCTCAGGCAACGCTGCTCGACATCGACCACGGCACCTATCCGTACGTGACGTCTTCCAACTGCACCGCCGGCGGCGCCATCACCGGCTCCGGTGTCGGTATGAAGAACGTCAACCGCGTGCTGGGCGTCATGAAGGCCTATATCACCCGCGTCGGTTCGGGCCCCATGCCCACCGAGCTTTCCTATGAGTCCGAGGCCGGCCATACGCTGACCGAGGAGGGCTATGAGTACGGTGTGACCACCGGTCGCCGTCGTCGCTGCGGCTGGTTCGACGGCCCCATCGCCAACTACGCCTCGCGCGTCAACGGCCTCACCGACATCGCCATGACCAAGCTCGACGTGCTTTCGGCTTTCGACACCATCAAGGTGTGCGTGGCCTACGACGTCGATGGCGAGCGTTACACGAGCGTGCCCGAGCACCAGGTGCGCTTTGAGCATGCCAAGCCCATCTACGAGGAGCTTCCTGGCTGGAAGTGCGACATCACCGGTTGCCGCAGCTTTGACGAGCTGCCGCAGGAGGCTCAGGACTACGTGGCGTTTATCGAGGATCTGGCACACACCCGCGTGACGTTCATTGGCGTTGGCGCTGGTCGCGAGCAGATCATCAACCGATTCTGGAAGTAATCGGGACTATTTGGTTATTGCGATATACCCCTTTGCAGCCCAAGCGGGCGGCCGAGGGGTATATTTGCTTGCAAAGGGCTCGCGCGGAGCGGGCCGTTCATCCATAGAGGAGGCACCCTTGAAGGCGGACACTCAAACCATCGACATCCTGTTGTTGGGCAGCGGCGGCCGTGAGCATGCTTTGGCAGCTAAGCTCGCGGCATCACCGCGCGCCGGCAAGCTCTACATCGCGCCGGGCAACGGCGGCACCGCGAGCTGTGGCGAGAACGTTGTTCTCGACGACTGCGATCCAGCGGCCGTGGCGGCGTTTGCTCAGAGCCACGGATGCGGACTCGTGGTAATTGGCCCCGAGGCTCCGCTCGTGGCGGGCGTGGCCGACGCCGTGCGCGCGGCGGGTATTCCCTGCTTTGGCCCGGGTGCCGAGGGCGCCCAGATGGAGGGCTCTAAGCTGTTCTCCAAGCAGCTCATGGAGCGTGCGGGCATTCCGACGGCGGCCTACGGCTCGTTTACCGACGAGGCTTCGGCTCTTGCCTACGTGCGCGAGCAGGGCGCCCCGCTGGTCGTGAAGGCTGACGGCCTGGCTGCAGGCAAGGGCGTTATCGTGGCGACTGAGCTTGCGCAGGCCGAAGAGGCCGTGCGTGAGTGTTTTGGTGGCACCTTTGGTGATGCCGGCAATACCGTGGTCATCGAGGAGATGCTGACCGGCCCCGAGTGCTCGCTGCTGGCCTTTACCGACGGCAAGACCGTGCGTCCTATGGCCACCTCGCAGGATCACAAGCGTGCACTCGAGGGCGACAAGGGCCCCAACACCGGTGGCATGGGCGTCTACAGCCCGGTGCCCATCGTGACCGACGAGGAGCACGCCACCATGGTGAAGGTCATGGAGCAGACCGTGGCCGAGCTCGCTGCCGAAGGCATCGACTACCGCGGCTGCCTGTACGGCGGCTTTATGCTCACGCCTGCCGGCCCCAAGGTGCTGGAGTTCAATGCTCGCTTTGGCGACCCCGAGACGCAGGTCGTGCTGCCGCGCCTCAAGAACGACCTGGTCGAGGTCATGCTGGCTTGTGCCAACTGTGAGCTCGATCAGATTGAACTCGACTGGCGTGACGAGTGGGCCGTGGCCGTTGTCCTGACGAGCGCGGGCTATCCCGGCAGCTACGAGAAGGGCAAAGTCATCACCGGCATCGCCGACGCCGAGGCCATGGAGAACGTGACCGTGTACCATGCCGGCACCGCCGTGGTGGACGGTCAGCTCGTGACCAACGGTGGCCGAGTGCTTGCCGTGACCGCGCTGGGCGACACGTTCGAGAACGCTCGCAACCTTGCCTACGAGGCCTGCGAAAAGATTGATTTTGAGGGCAAGACCCTGCGTCATGACATCGGTCTGCGCGCGCTGCGTGGCCGCGACGCCTGGGATGCCTAAAGTCCGAGAGGGATGAGACGGATGGACGAGAAGAACGAAGAGCTCGTGGACGCGCAGATCGTCGAAGAGGACAGCCGCATGTATGGGCACGCCGAGGGCGAGCCTGGTGGCGAGGTCGCTGACGAGCCGGCGCTGGTGCTGGGCGACGACGACCCGCACGATGCCGAGCTGCACGAGAAGATTCTTTCGGAGGAGTGCGCCTGGAAGGGCAAGATCCTCGACGTCCACCGTCTTGAGGTTGAACTGCCCAACGGTCACCGCAGCGCCCGCGATATCGTTCGCCATCCGGGTGCGGCGGCCGTTGTGGCACTGACCGAGAGCGGCAAGATCGTACTGGTGCGTCAGTACCGCACCGCCATCGACCGCGTGACGGTCGAGATTCCCGCCGGCAAGCTCGATCCAGGCGAGGACCCGCTCGATTGCGCCAAGCGTGAGCTGCATGAGGAGACGGGCTTTAGGGCCGGTCGCATTCGCTTTTTGACGTCGATTGTCACGTCCTGCGGTTTTTGCGATGAGATTATCCACATCTACTTGGCTACCAAGCTCGAGTTTGATGCGCCCAACCCCGATGATGACGAGTTTGTCAACGTGGACCTGGTGCCGCTGCACGAGCTGATCGACGCCGTACTCGACGGCAAGATCGAAGACGCCAAGACCGTCGTAGGCGCCTTGGCCTGCGACAGCATCGCGCACCGCTTGGGTGGGGCCGAGCTGTAACGAGCGGGAATAGCCCTGGGACAAGAACTACTGATTACTTTGTCCCAGGGCCTTATGTTGCTGATATTTCTTTGAGGATCACATGTTTAAGAGGTTTCTTTCGTATTACGAGCCCCAGATGGGGCTTTTTGTTGCTGATACTGTTTGTGCTCTGGTGCTTGCCGCCATTGACCTGGCGTTCCCCATTATCCTGCGCAATTTGACCGGTGGGCTGTTTACTCAGGGTCAGGCTGCTATTATGCAGGCGCTCGGCATGATCGCGGTGGGCTTGGTGCTGATGTATGCCGTCCGCTGCGCCTGCCGCTATTTTGTGAGCTATTGGGGTCACGTGATGGGCGCGCGTATGGAGTCCAAAATGCGCGAGGACCTGTTTGACCAGTATGAGCGCTTTAGCTTTGCATACTTCGACCGCAACAGCTCGGGCGACATGATGAGCCGCGTGGTCAACGACCTGTTCGATATCTGCGAGGCGGCGCACCACGTGCCCGAGTGGATCATCATCTGCGGCATCGAGATCATCGGCTCGTTTGTGATCCTCTTTACCATTGCCCCGGTGCTGGCGCTCGCCATGGCCGTGGTGACGGCGGCGTTTGCGGTCATCATGTTTTGGCAGAACATGCGCATGCGCGAGGTCTTTAGCGACAACCGCAAAAAAATCAGCGGCATCAATGCGCAGCTGCAGGATTCGCTGGCGGGCATGCGTGTGGTCAAGAGCTTTGCCAATGAGGAGACCGAACGCTTCAAGTTCCGCGCCTCAAACAATCGCTATCTTTCGTCCAAGGAGAATATGTATCACGCCATGGGCATCTACACTGCGACGTATGGCCTGCTCTCGGGCGTGCTGTACGTGATCGTGGTGCTGCTGGGTGGTTGGCTGGTGGCGCAAGGCCAACTGCAGGCGGTCGATATGGCGACCTTCGCGCTCTACATTTCACTGTTCTGCACGCCGCTCGAGACGCTCGTCAATTCGGCCGAAACGTATCAGAAGGCTATCGCCGGCTTTAAGCGTATGGACGAGGTGCTCTCAACTGCCCCCGATATCCAGGATAAGCCGGGCGCCACGGATCTGCAGGTGACCGCCGGCGCCGTGGATTATCACGACGTGTGCTTTAACTACGAGAATGTCGAGCTGGGCGAGGGCGATGCCGACGAGCGTCCCGTTATCGACCATATGAATCTGTCCATCAAGCCCGGGCAGACCATCGCTTTGGTTGGTCCTTCGGGCGGTGGCAAGTCCACGACCTGTTCGCTGCTGCCGCGCTTTTATGACGTGGCTGCCGGATCCATTAGCATCGACGGTCAGGACGTGCGCGATGTGACGCAGCAGAGCCTGCGTCGCGCCATCGGCCTGGTGCAGCAGGATGTCTATCTGTTTGACGGCACGATTGGCGAGAACATCGCCTACGGCAAGCCGAGCGCTACGGCGGAAGAGATCGCCGACGCCGCCCGTCGCGCCAATATCGATACCTTTATCGAATCGCTTCCGCAGGGCTACGACACCGTGGTAGGCGAGTGCGGCAGCCGTCTTTCGGGCGGACAGAAGCAGCGCGTTGCCATCGCGCGCGTGTTTCTCAAGAATCCCAAGATCCTTATTTTGGATGAGGCGACGAGTGCTTTGGATAACGAGAGCGAGGAGGCGGTGCAGGAGTCGCTCGAAGAGCTGGCACGCGGCCGTACCACGATTATCATCGCCCATCGTCTTTCGACCATTAAGCATGCCGATGAGATTGCGACCGTTGAGCATGGTCGCGTTGTGGAGCGTGGCACGCACGAGGAGCTTCTCGCCCGTGGCGGCACCTATGCCCGTTACTATC
>USKV01000018.1 GCA_900555355.1 uncultured Collinsella sp. | reverse complement strand
CGTCTCGAGTGACACGGGGGCCAGGGCATCCTCGGCAAGCACGTTCATCACACGCTCGCGGATGGAGCGGGCAATGCGGTCGCAAATAACGTTGGTCAACATGCCCGACATGCTGCTTGCCAAAATGTTATCCATGAGCTGCTCGTGCGCCAGAATCAAATCCATGGCATCGTCCAAAATCGCGTGCCGAAGCGCGCGCACGTCCTCGGCAGACACTGCGCCGGCCTCATCGGGCTGTTTTTGCGGCAAGCCCGACATGAGCTCATCGATATAAAAGGCAAAGTAATCGTTCTTGTCGCGAAAGTGCTTGTAGAACGTCGTGCGGCGAATCATGGCGCGGTCGCACAGCATGGCAACCGTCAGGTCCTCAAACCGATGCTCCTCGAGAAGCTCGGTGAAGGCATCGAACAGGGAGCGGTAGGTTTTCTTAATGCGAAGGTCCACTGGTATCGCCATCCTCAGGGCAAAGACAACACTCGTCAATCTGTCGCATATCTTACACCTGTATCGCCCGCCCCCTGGCGAATGGCCTTACCTTGGTGGAAACATAACGCTTACCGGAAAGTTCGGTATCGCCAAAGGTTGCGGGTATACTAGTAGCGTTACACCAACGGCAGCCGGCGGAAGACGCCGCGGCCATTCGAAACGGAGACATCATGCTTCCCGTCATCATCGGCATCGTTGTTGTCATTGTGATTGTCTGCGCCATCGCCGGCATCTACAACAACATGGTCACCAAGCGCAATCGCATCGATAACGCCTGGCAGAACATCGACACGCAGCTGCAGCGCCGCAACGACCTGATCCCTAACCTGGTCGAGACCGTCAAGGGCTACGCCAAGCACGAGCAGGAGACGCTCTCCGCCGTGATCAGCGCGCGCAACACCGCCGTCAAGGCCACCACGCCCGAGGCCAAGATGGAAGCCGACAACGTGCTGACCGGTGCGCTGCGCCAGCTCTTCGCCGTGGCCGAGGCCTATCCCGATCTTAAGGCAAACACCAACTTTACGCAGCTGCAGGCATCGCTCGAGGATACCGAGAACAAGATTAGCTATGCACGCCAGAGCTACAACGACTGCGTGCTCAGCTACAACAACGCCATTCAGACGTTCCCGGCTGTCATCTTTGCCGGCATCTTCCAGTTTAAGGAGCGCCAGGGCTTCGAGGCCGCCGAAGCTGCCCGCCAGGCACCGACCGTCAAGTTCTAACAGACCCGCAGCGTATCCTTAATCGGGTATATGCATAAACCGCCTCGTCGAATGCATACTTCGACGGGGCAGTTTCCTTTTTCGCGAAGGTCCCCCTCTAAGCGCCGTGCATTTTTAGGAGTATTCAACGTAACCAAGAGCTTCGGGCACCGCAATAAATGCTAAAGAGCGCAAATATCCCTGCAAATCAAACGCTATCAGCCCATAACCCCGCCCATCATTCGTAGAAAACATCGAGAAATCCCGATTTTTCGCCCGAGATCGGTATACAGGGGTCTTCGATTGCAGAATACTCGCAAAAATGCACGTCGCCACCACCCCCACATGGCGCGAACCAAAACAAAAGCGCGGCAAAAGGCCGCACACCATCTCTATTCAGATCTATATTGCCCGTAACGACTGCGCCGAGGTAACGCAGGCCCGGGGGTGACCTTCCTTTCCGGCGCACTCCGCAGGACGAAAGAACCCCCGCCGCACGTAGTGCGCAGCGGGGGTTCTTTCATGTCCGAGGACGTCCGCGAAGGTCAGCCCTCAGATCCTGCGGTGAGAGACCTAGGCCTCGTTGTACACCGTCTTGAGCTTCAGCAGGTGAGCGTAGCGGTCCATAGCGGCCTGCTCGTTCTCCTTGAAGAGCTCCTCGGCGCGCTCGGGGAAAGAACGCGTCAGCGAAGCGTAACGGGCCTCGTTCATCAGGAACTCCTGATAACCGCCCGCGGGCTCCTTGGAATCGAGCGAGAACTTCTTGCCGGCAGCAGCCTCGGGGTTGAAGCGGAAGAGGTTCCAGTAACCGCACTCGACAGCCTTCTTCATCTCGGCCTGGCAGTTCTGCATGCCGCCCTTCTTGATGGAGTGCATCTCGCAGGGGCTGTAGCCGATGATGAGGGACGGGCCGTCGTAGGCCTCGGCCTCGTGGATGGCCTTGAGGGTCTGAGCCGGGTTGGCACCCATGGCGACCTGCGCCACGTAGACGTAGCCGTAGCTCATGGCAATCTCGGCCAGGGACTTCTTCTTGGTCACCTTACCGGCAGCGGCGAACTGAGCGACCTGGCCCAGGTTCGAGGCCTTGGAGGCCTGACCACCGGTGTTGGAGTAAACCTCGGTGTCGAAGACGAAGACGTTGACGTTGTGGCCGGAAGCCAGGACGTGGTCCAGGCCACCGAAGCCGATGTCGTAGGCCCAGCCGTCGCCACCGAAGATCCAGAAGGACTTCTTGGTGAGGTAAGCCTTGTCGGCGAGGATCGCCTTGGAAGCGTCGCAACCGCACTTCTCGAGCTCGGCAACGTAGGCAGCGGCAGCGGTCTTGGAGGCCTCGGCGTCGTTGACGGAGTCGATCCAAGCCTGGCCGGCGGCCTTGAGCTCATCGGACGGACCATCGGCAGCGATGATGTCCTGGGTAGCGGCGATCAGCTTGTGCTGAACGGCCTCATAGCCAACGGCCATGCCCAGACCGTGCTCGGCATTGTCCTCGAACAGGGAGTTGTTCCACGCCGGGCCGTGACCGTCCTTGTCCTTGCAGTAAGGAGCGGTGGCAGCGGGGTTGCCCCAAATGGAGGAGCAGCCGGTGGCGTTGGAGATGAACATGCGGTCGCCGGCGACCTGGGTCACCAGACGTGCATAGGCGGTCTCGGCGCAGCCGGCGCAGGAGCCGGAGAACTCCAGGTAGGGCTGCTTAAACTGGCTGCCCTTGACGTTGGCCGCGATAAGCTCCTTCTTCTCGGAGACGTTCTCGACCATGTAGTCCCAAACAGGCTGCTGGTCCATCTCCTGCTCGGTGGGAACCATCTCGAGGGCGCCCTTGGGGCAGACCTTGACGCAGTTGGTGCAGCCCATGCAGTCGAGCGGGGACACGGCCATGGTGAACTTCATGCCCTTGGCCTTGGGGCCCATGGCGTCGAGCGTGCGGGTAGCCTCGGGCGCGGCGGCAGCCTCGTCCTCGGTCATCGCGAACGGACGGATGGTGGCATGCGGGCACACATAGGCGCACTGGTTGCACTGGATGCACTTGGTCTCGTCCCAGTGGGGAACGACCACGGCGACGCCGCGCTTCTCGTATGCGGAGGCGCCCAGCTCAAACTGGCCGTCGGCGCAACCGACGAAGGCGGAAACGGGCAGGCTGTCGCCATCCATGCGATCGATGGGCTCGAGCAGGTTCTTGACCTGCTGGGCGATGGCGGACTTGGTCTCCTCGGAGAGCTCGACGGGGGCGGCATCCTCGGCGGTTGCCCAGTCGGCCGGAA
Source organism: uncultured Collinsella sp. (assembly GCA_900555355.1). Lineage (GTDB taxonomy): Bacteria > Actinomycetota > Coriobacteriia > Coriobacteriales > Coriobacteriaceae > Collinsella. Next base: position 9,530 of record USKV01000018.1, on the reverse strand, counting down.
CCTCGAACTTACGGAAGGCGGTAGCGCCGGCATCGATGGCCTTATGGTTGGCGTCGACGATGGCCTGGCCCTTCTTCATGTAGGACTTGGTAGCCGCGTCCTTCATGTACTGCAGGGCGTCCTCGGCGGGCAGGACCTTGGCCAGCGCGAAGAAGGCGGACTGGAGCACCGTGTTGGTGCGCTTGCCCATGCCGACATTGGCGGCCAGGTCGATAGCGTCGATCAGGTAGACGTTGACGTTGTTGTTCGCGATGTAGCGCTTGGCCACAGCGGGCATGTGCTCGGCGAACTCCTCGTCGCTCCACTGGCAGTTGACCAGGAAGGTGCCGCCCGGCTTGACGTCGCGGACCATCTTGAAGCCCTTAACGATGTAGCTGGGGTTGTGGCAGGCGACAAAGTCGGCCTTGGTCACGTAGTACGGCGAGCGGATCGGGGAATCACCAAAGCGCAGGTGCGAGACGGTGACGCCGCCGGTCTTCTTGGAGTCGTACTGGAAGTAGGCCTGGACGTACTTGTCGGTGTGGTCGCCGATGATCTTGATCGAGTTCTTGTTGGCGCCGACGGTACCGTCGCCACCCAGACCCCAGAACTTGCACTCGATGGTGCCGGGGGCTGCGGTGTTGGGCGCATCCTCGGCCTCGGGCAAGCTCAGGTTGGTCACGTCATCGACGATGCCGATGGTGAACTCGCGCTTGGGCTCGTCCTTCTTAAGCTCCTCGAAGACAGCGAACGCGGACGCGGGAGGCGTGTCCTTGCTGCCCAGGCCGTAACGGCCGCCGACGACCTTGATGTCCGTCTTGCCGGCCTCGTAGAGAGCGGAGACGACGTCCTGGTAGAGCGGCTCGCCGATGGAACCCGGCTCCTTGGTGCGGTCCATAACTGCAATCTTCTTGACGGTCTCGGGGAGAACGTCGACAAAGTGCTTGATGGAGAACGGACGGAACAGGCGAACCTTGACCAGGCCGACCTTCTCGCCGTGAGCGTTGAGGTAGTCGATGACTTCCTCGAGCACGTCGCAGAAGGAGCCCATGCACACGACGACACGATCGGCATCGGGAGCGCCGTAGTAGTTGAATAGGCCGTAATCGGTGCCGAGCTTCTCGTTGATCTTCTTCATGTAGCCCTCGACGACGGCGGGAAGCTCGTCGTAGACCTTGTTGCAGGCCTCGCGGTTCTGGAAGAAGATGTCGCCGTTCTCGTGGCTACCGCGGGTATGCGGATGCTCAGGGTTGAGCGCGTGATCGCGGAAAGCCTGGACAGCGTCCATGTCGCACATCTCGGCCAGATCCTTGTAGTCCCACATGGCGACCTTCTGGATCTCGTGGCTGGTGCGGAAGCCGTCGAAGAAGTTAAGGAACGGGGTCTTACCCTCGATGGCGGCAAGGTGAGCCACCGGCGAGAGGTCCATGACCTCCTGGACGTTGCCCTCGGCGAGCATGGCGAAACCGGTCTGGCGGCAGGCCATGACGTCGGAGTGATCACCGAAGATGTTCAGGGCGTGCGAAGCGACGCAACGCGCGGAGACGTGGAAAACGCCCGGGAGCTGCTCGCCCGCGATCTTGTACATGTTCGGGATCATCAGGAGCAGGCCCTGAGAAGCCGTGTAGGTGGTAGTCAGAGCACCGGCGCCCAGCGAGCCGTGAACGGTACCGGCTGCACCTGCCTCGGACTCCATCTCGACGACCTTGACCGGGGTGCCGAAGATGTTCTTGCGACCCTGGGCCGCCCACTGGTCGACATGGTCGGCCATCGGGCTGGACGGCGTAATGGGATAAATTCCCGCTACCTCGGTGTACGCATACGAAACATATGCGGCCGCCTCGTTGCCGTCCATAGACTTAAACTTACGCGCCATATACCCCTCTCCTCTCATATAGGTATACAGGCCCCGGCGATCGCCGGGATGTTGGCGTGATGGGATTTTCGCTGTTGCTTCCAATCATCTGGCAGGCAGACTGAGCAGCAGGTACATGGCATGGAGAGAAGGCATGCCGAGACGAGGAGGGCTGCACGCGCTCCACAGGCCCAGCTACCCGTCTTGCACATGACCGAGCGCCGCAAAGGCCGCATGCCGGATGCTCCCGGGCACGCCCCGGCGATGGGAAGCGCCCGCAACGGAAATCCGCATGCGGGTTTATTGTACCCCGCCGTCAAGCCATATTTCGGCAAATATAGGTGGGCGGTAAAGGTTTACCTCGGGTGACTATTGTGCGCCCGGCACCGACGGACACAGTCCCCTGGAACCCCACAGCAGTTGCGGTGAAATAGGGAGTGTTTTTGCTGTTAACGGCCTTAATCAGTCCCTATTTCACCGCAACTCATTGGGGGGGGATGAGCTAGAGGGCGCCGAGGAGGATGGCGTAGGTGGTGGATTCGCCGAGTTTGAGCTCGTCACCGGGGTTGAGCTGAGCGGAGCGGCCAGGCTCTACTTGAATACACACGCTCGTGGCCCCGTTTACCACCACGGTGCCATTCGTGGACGACAGGTCCTCGACAAACCATGTGCCAGAATCGTCGCACCAGATATGGGCATGGCGGGCCGAGACGTCGTCGCCGACGTCGGTGATGTCGCCCTCCCCCGTTGCCAGCGCGCCGATCTCGACGCCTTCCTCACTCGGCTGAATCCAGCGCGGGGCGCTCACCACATAGCCGTTTTGCACGCGCAGCAGTCCCAGCGGATGCGCCGGCGCGACCTCGTGCTCGCCCACGACCGAAGATGTGCTCAGCGAGCGCGGCGTCGACGTGGCGCCACCACAGGTCGCATGAGCGTAGTCGATGGCATAGGTCACCGACGAACGTACATCTGCCGAGCAACCCACGGCGACAAACAGCACCAGGATGGCCTCGGCGCGCTCGGCGGGCATGAGCTCAGCCGCCTGCGACAGGCGCTCGAGCGCATTGCGATAGAGATTCGTGTCCTGGTGGCATTCCTCGAGCGCCCGCACCATGGGCTCGCCAGCGGGGCCGCACACCATATTGGTCACGGCCGCGGCGTCCATGGGATTGCGACGGCGCAGGGCCAGCTGCGACATAATGCGCGCGGCCGAGGTGCCGTAATCGGCAAAATAACGTTCCTGCAGCGTGCCGACCGGCGCGCGCACGATAAAGCGCGAAACCCAGGAGCGATCGGCGGCACGGCTCTGCGGACTACGGCCGTCGGCGAGCGGGCGGCTCGAGAGCACCAGGCCGCACAGTTCGATATGGCTCAGGTGCGCTGCGCGCTTAAAGATGTCAAACATTGCCCCGCACGGGGTGAGCTCAGCTTGAGAAGCCATGGCTTAGCCCTCCTTGGTCGCAGAGATCGTGTCAGATACTTCGGCCGGCCCGCCAAAGGCGCGGGCAGCCGCGGCTCCGCCGGCAAGCGGCGTCGCCATGGAAATTTTCGCACGTCGTGCTGACACGACGGGAAGCTCAAAGGCAAACCCCATCGCCAGCAAAAACCACGTGAGCGCATAGGTTGCAATTATGGCGGCTACCAGGCCACCCGCCACGGCATGCTGGGAAAACACGGCGCATGCGAGTGCGGCCAGCGCCGGAACCTCGCAGACGGAAAGGGCCAACACGCCCTGCAGGAATCCCGCACGGCGGTCGCGTGCCAAGGCCCCGGCAGCGATGCCCACCATGCCCGGCAGCGCCAGCGCCAGCGCGGCGATAATGGCCGGCAGCTTCCCGGACCACATAAGCGGTCCCACGACGAGCGTCACATGAGCGCCCGACGCCAACAGCGCCGCTGATACCACGACCACAGTCCAAAGCACGCCGCATACCGCCGTCGCACCAACCATCGCCGCACGCCGGACTGTGTGCCCCGATACCTCCATCGGGCACGGCATGAGCGGCTCGGCGCGAAGCGAGCGGGCGACATTTTGCGCATAGTGGTCGCAAAATGCCGAGAGCGCCGCCTCCACCGCAGCCGGCTCGGGACGATCTCCCTGATGGCAGGACAGGCAGGCCATCACCACATCGAACAGCTGAGCATCGACAAACGTCAGCGCATCGCGCAGGTCCTCGGAATTTGGATCGAGCCCCAGCTGCTGAGCCTGTTCGGCCGCGGCAAGTGCCACATCGGGCTCGCGTCGCAGCAGTTGCGTCAAGTCGCAGCCGGGCGCGTGGGCGCCGACGGGATAATCGGGCAGCGTATCCATCTTGAGGCGATAAGGGCTGGCGATATCGCGCGTCTTTTTGCGCGAGCCCGAAGTACCCGACGCACCCGGCGCTACTTCGTACGGCGCGACACCGGCGATGAGCTCGTAGACCGTACTCGCCGCCGCATAGACATCGATCGCCGGCGACATGCGAAGCATGCGCAGGTCGGGGATATCGTCGGTGAGCATCTCGGGCGGGGCGTAGGCCACCGTCGCACGGCGCAACGTGGCATAGCGCTCGGTAAACGACGCCTTGCCGCCGGTGCCGGCCACCGCAGAGGCGGGCTCGAGCGCCAGCGACGAGCCAAAATCGATCAAGCACAGGTCGAAGGTGCCCTCGGCAAGCTGTCGGTCGAGCGGCAGGCGCGCCGTGCGCACCATAATATTAGCGGGAGAGATATCGCGGTGGACGAACCCCTCGCCCACCAAGCTCATGCGGCAGAGCAGATCGAACAGGTCGCGACCCAGGCGCGCCGCCACGAGCGGCGACAGACGCCCGGCATCGTCCACGGCAAGGCGCGGGCGCAGGCGAGCGAGCGTCTCGCCCTCGACCCACTCCATGACAATCGCGGGCACGCCGTCGACCTCGCCCCACCCGTATAAGCGGGGAAAGCCCTTAAGGCCCGAAAGGGCACGATGGCATTCATATTCCTCGCGAAACGCCGCCTTGAACTTGGTGACCAGCGCCTCGTGGGCGACATCGTCATCAAATTCGTCGCGCGTTGGCAAGATGAGCTGCTTGAGCGCCACGGCCTCGCCCTGCGCGTTGACGGCACGCGTCACACGGCCGATACCGCCGCGGCGCATGGTGGCGTCATCGGCAAACAGCATCGTAAAACGGCGCAGGTAGGCGGGAAGCTCGTCCGTGCCCAGGGCGACGGCCGGCTCAAACCCGTCGACGCGCGCCAGGCGCAGGCCCACCATGGGATCGCGGTTGAGCGACTGGGCTGCCGTAAAAGCGAGGTCGTTCGTCATAGGGCGATCGCCGCCACATTGGTGTTGAAGTTGTTGAGCGCGACGTCGTCGTCGCCATAGTGCCCAACCCATTGGCACAGGTTGGTATAGCAGCCCCACAGATTGGCATACTGCCGATACCACTTAGATTTGGTCGAGAACCTTTGCCGACCGAACTCGGCACGGATGACAAACATGTCATTCGCCAGGGTGTCGCACGGTCCGGTATCGCCCGTAGCGTTATAGGTCGAAACCACGCTATTGGCGCGGGCGACATAGCCATCGAGCATGTTGCACTTGGTCACGAGCCAGCTGTGGATACTCTCTTCCTCGGCAACCGAGAGACCACCCGAACCCATGTCGCCGCCGGCGCCGCCGTCCGTCGAGCCACCACTCGAAGATCCACCGCCAGAGGCGGAGCCCGAACCGGAACCGCCGCTCGAGTTCGACGAATCGGAGCTGGAGCCAGACGAACCGGAGCCGCCAGGTTTCCCCGACTGCTGCGTATCCTGACCCTTTTGCTGCTCGGCCTTGTTTACGACGGCCGAAACGCTGTTATCGGAAAGATGATGGATAATCTTGGTGTTGGTGAGCACGATGGTCTTGCCGTTTGCCAGCGTAACCTCGTTGTCCGATGTTTCGGGACTGTCCGCATCGTCGCCACCGAACACAATGTGCGAGACCACACTCGCCCACGCATATCCAGTTGTCGTTCCCAAGTCGCTTTTGGCCTTGCGCCCAATATGCAGCTCACGCGCAGCATGCGCCTGCACCATGGACGGCACCGTCATGCCATAAGCCGAAACACCGGCTATGACCAGCACGAGCGAGCAAGACAGCAGCACACACGCCCGAGGCGCCAGGCCCAGCCGGCGTCGCATGCGCACCGCGGCGCCATGCTTTGTCTGAGTGCCCCCGGGCCGCATGCGTTCTCCTCCAACAAAAACACGCCGCTTAAAAGCGGAGCATTCTTTCATATTCACATTTGAGTGTATCAGCGAACCCAAAAGGTTGCGCAACGAATGGGCAAATACGAGGCGCAGACGGACCCATCCACGCGATAAGCGGACGAAAAGCAGGTTTGTTGCACAACAAATGCATGAACGCGCGCCCAATTATGAGCGCCCCATGCGGCAGGCCGACGGGACATGCCGCGGAGCTGGCGCCGCCTAGATCGCGCGGCGGGCCTCGATAGCGCGGCCAAGCGTAAGCTCGTCGGCATACTCCAAGTCGCCGCCCACGGGAAGGCCGCTCGCAAGACGCGATACCTCAACGCCCAATGGCTTGATGGTGCGAGCAAGGTAGCTCGCCGTAGTCTCGCCCTCGATGTTGGGGTTGGTGGCGATAATGACCTCGTGGATGTCCTCGTGGCCCAGGCGCGCCAGCAGCTCGCGGATATGCAGCTGCTCGGGACCGATCTTGTCCATGGGGCTGATCACGCCGCCCAGCACATGGTAGAGGCCATGGTAGCTGCCCGTGCGCTCGATTGCCTGGACGTCGCGCGGCTCGCCCACCACGCAAATGCGAGTGGTATCGCGCATCGGATCCTGGCAGATGGAGCACTCGTCGGCCGTGGCGTAGTTAAAGCAACGGCTGCAAAAGTGGACCTCCTGCTTGACCTCCAGGATGGCCTCGGCCAGGCGGCGGGCCTCCTCGGCATCGGCCTCGAGCAGGTAATAGGCGATGCGCTGGGCCGACTTGGGACCAATGCCCGGCAGACGACCCAGCTCATCGAGCAGTTTTTGCAGACTGTGATTCGCACTCATATATATGCGTGTCTTAGAACGGCATGCCCGGGATGTTGAGGCCGCCGGTGATGGCGCCCATCTGCTTGTTGGCGAGCTCGTTGACGCCGCGGACGGCCTCGTTGACGGCAGCCATGATCATGTCCTGCAGCATATCGATGTCCTCGGGATCGAGGGCATCGGGATCGATGGTGAGGTTGACGAGCTCCATCTCGCCGTTAACGGTCACCTTGACCATGCCGCCGCCGGCAGAGGCGTCGACGGTCTGGGACTTGAGGTTCTCCTGCGCGGCGGCAAGCTGCTCCTGCATCTTGCGAGCCTGCTTCATCATCTGCTGCATGTTCATACCGGCCATAATGGCTCCTTTGCGTGCGGCCGCGCAACGAGCTGCAAGGGCAGCCGAGACGCGGCGGGACTTTCAAACTCAAAAATCGTACCACGGCGCGCGGCCAGCGAGCGGGGCGGACGTGTTACCTCAGTCGATATACATGTCCTGGAGTGCAAGCCGCACCCAAAGATTATGCAAAGTTGAATAATTCGCATCTGCATAATATTGAAAGCTAAATCTTGTAGAGCCGGAATCCGACATTTTCTGTGTATCACTAAATGACTAAATGCCGAGCCGCTACTCTAGGCGGCGCTCGTGACGGCGGGGTATAATTTGATTGCCATAGATAGCAATTTGGAGGTGCCCCCATGAATGCCCCCGACGTGCTCCAAAACATCCGCTCAAAACACCCCGTTGCATATTTTGTTCTCTATCTCTTTGTCGGCTGGGCATTGCTGGTTGTCATCACCCATGCTATAGCCTTTGGAGCAGAACTGCTGGTAGCCAGCTCGAACCAGCCCGTCGTTAAATGGGAAGCGACCGATGAGTGCACCGACGGAAGTCGAACCATTTACTACAACAGCCCGTCCCTCTACCAAGAGTTCAAGGTCAAGATAAAGGGCTTCAAGATTGTCGATGCCGAACCGGGCTCTTTATCGACAATCGGAGCAACCGTCAACGCCGAGCAAGTCGAGTACACGGACAGCCATGCGACGTATCGCATCGACCTCAGCATCCTAGACCGACCGTCACGCACCTGTCTGCTCGAATGCGATATACGCGGCACTACGTTGCACATGTCCGAAATACAGATGCGCCCGGACAAAAGAAAGTGATGTATGACCGAGTCGAAACAGACTAGGCATAGACTCGTCCGCCTTCGTAGGCAAAACGCAGGATGAGCGGGGCATTGTTACGCACGAAATCATCGAGTTCTTGGAGGTCCGCTTCGCTAAAGCCCTCGTGTGACACCCAATTGAATGCCGGCAAGATACACTCCGCCGTGTCAAAACCCCAATCACGCGGGCGCTCCACAACAACCTTCACCGTGTTGTCCTCCCGGACTTCGGAATACGAAACCTGCGTATCGTCCTCAAGGCGGACATATTCCCACATCATAAGCTCGCTCCGTTCAAAGGGTTCTCTTCTTGAGCAGTATACCCGCCCGTACAGCTACTCCACCGGCTTGAAGATGGTGGACTGACCGAAGACGCTGCGGATGAGGGCTTTGGCCTCGTCCTCGGTCTGCGGGATGCTCGGGGCTGCACCCTGATGGCCGAAGGGGCTGCCCGCACCGGGGTTGGACTCCCAGGGAGCTGCAGGAGCGTCCTCCTCTTTGGGGGCAGTTGCAGCGGGCTTGGGCGCGGGCGTCGCACCCGGCACGTCGAACGGGGGCAGATCATCCCCGCCGGCATCGGCAGCAAAACCGCCGACCATGGCATCGTCGTAGGGAACCTGCTCGGATTCCCACGGAGCGGACTGCGCAGACGGCTGAGCCTTGGGAGCGGCAGAGCGCTCGGGCGCACGGGGCGCTGGCTCGGTCGGGAGCTTGCCCGTGGCAGGAGCGCCGGCAGGGTTGTCGGAGCGCAGCCAGGGGGCCTTAGCCAGGTCGGATGACTTAGACGCAGGCGCGGCGGCGGGCTTGGGCGCGGGAGCCGGAGCAGCAGATTTGGGCGTAGCGGGCTTAGGCGCCGACGGGGTCGGTGCCATCACCGGCATCGCTTGCTGCTGCGGAGCGCTGGCGCTCGAGGATACAGGGGCCGCCGAGGACACGGGTTGCGGGTCCGCAGATACCGCAGCCCGTGCAGATGGAGAATGCTCCTCATGTTGAGGAGCCGGCGTGCCACCCCCATCCAGGACATAGTCGACGGTACGACGACCGAAGACCGCGCAGACCGTCGGCAGGACCACCGATTGCGTGTCGGCGCGACCGAGCATCTTGATGGCAAAGGTCGAGCCCGCGGGGAACGAGACCGTGAGCTTGGAGCCGTCGTCGGCCGTGGCGCGGGCGTTGAGCAAAAGCCCTGCGTAGGAAGCCTGACGCGCCTTGACACGCTCGACAACCTCGGCCCATTTGCGCTGGAGCTCTCCGGCATCCTCGACCGCGGGGGTCTCGGCAGCACCGGCGGCGGCAACCTGGGCGGCATTGTTGGACTGGGGCTTAGGTGCCGGAGCGGTGGCAGGCGCGGGGGCCGCAACGGGCTGAGGCGCAGGCGCTGCAGGCTTGGAGACTGACACGGACGCAGAACGGGACGCAGGCTGAGCCGCCGGAGCGGCAGCACCACGGTCCCAAGGCATACCGCCCTGGCGCGCGGACGTAGCAGCGGGGGCAGCGGTCGCCGCAGGAGTAGCGGCTCG